>CAYYOX010000009.1:24475-27167 GCA_964473065.1 uncultured Planctomycetaceae bacterium
GTCGATGAAATGTTTAGCCGTCGACGGTACGTCGATGAGGTAAAAGGCGGTGAAACAAGAGGTCCGGCCCTCACCGACGTACCGTCGGCGGCTAAACGACTGGGCCTCCGTAACCCATATGTTACACGTTTCAATTATAGCACGCACCCCCCTGGCTTGCTTATTTTAGCTAGATTACCACGCAATGGCCCCTTTTTGGGCGTGACTCGTTCGGCGCGAGCCAGTACAATCTCCCCGCTTTGAACTCTTCGGGCGTCGTGAAAGGTACCGGAAGTGGCTTCGAATCTAGATACTCATCAGACCGGCGCTTTGCCACCGGGCCGGCATATACACGTTCGGCGAACGGCCGGGCAGGTCGTGCCGTCGCGGTCTGCCGATGCGTCGGTTCGGCGGATCGATCTGGCCCATGATGCCACGCCCGAGGCGGTCCGATTTCCCGAGAAACTGACCGCGGAGGCCTTCTATCAAGTCGCCTATCCGATGATGCGGCTTTCCCGACGGCTGGAAGAACGATTGGTCGAGCTGTTCCAGAAGGGATACGTCAAGGGGACGGTCACGATCAGCGTGGGCAACGAGGCCACGACGGTCGGCATGTCGCTTCCGTTTCGGCCGGGCCAAGACGTGGTCTCGCTGTTGCACCGCGATTTCGGAGCCCATCTGCTCTTGGGCGCCACGCCTTACGAATTGATCTGCCAGTATCTGGCCAACGCGGATAGCCCCACGCACGGCCGCGAGGGAAACGTGCACCACGGCGATGCGAAGAACCGTCGGCTGCCGATGATCAGTCATCTGGGCAAAATGCTCAGCCCGGTCGTCGGCGGCACTTGGGCCGCACGACGCAACGGCGAGGATATCTTCGGTCTGGCCGTGATCGGCGACGGCGGCAGCAGCACGGGCGAGTTCCACGAGTCGCTGAACCTGGCCTCCGTGCATAAAGTGCCGGTGCTGTTCCTGATCGAAAACAACCACTACTCGTTCTCCACGCCAACCTCGGCCCAATATAACTGTCGGCAGCTTTCCGATCGGGCGGCCGGTTACGGCATCTCGGGCAAAACGATCGACGGCACCGATCCGTGGGCCGTCTACTCGGCCGTTTGGGAGGCGCTCGACGCTATGAGCCGAGAACCGGGCCCCATGATCCTCGAGTGCATGAGCATGCGGCTGCACGGCCATGCGGCCTACGACAAAGGGGAGTATGTCCCGGCCGAACTGATGGAACAATGGCGCAAGAATGACCCCCTGCCCGCCACGCGAAATAAACTACAAGAGAGCTGCGGGCTGTCCGACGCTCAGATGTCAGACCTGGACGAAGCGATCGAGGAGGAAGTGCGTCAAGCAGTGGCCGAGGCCTTGCCGGTCGCCCGACCTCGACCGACGATTCGCAGCCAGGATGTTTATGCCCCGGCAACTCCGCCGACGCTTCCGCCCGTGAAGTTCGACCGAATCAAGAACGGCGAGGCGGTCAAACGAGCCTTGGATTACCTCCTGAGTGAGAACCCCGAGGCCGTGCTGATGGGCCAGGACGTGGGGACTTACGGCTCGGCGTTCAAGACGTGCAAAGGACTGATCGAGCGCCATGGGGCACAGCGGGTGATCGATCTGCCGATCTGCGAGTCGGGCACGATGGGGTTCGCGTTAGGTGCGTCGCAGGCAGGTATCAAGCCGATCGTCGAGTTCCAGTTCGCCGATTTCGCGACCGAAGCCACCACGCAGATCGGACTCAACGCCGGCACATGGTACTTCCGCACAGGCGAAGCGGCGCCGCTGTTGATGCGATTGCCCTGCGGCGGCGGATTGACCATGGGCGCGTTTCACTCGGGCGAATTCGAGGGCCTGTGGTCGCGATTCCCGGGGCTGAAACTGCTCTACCCGACCACCGCGCAAGAAACATTCGAGGCCCTCTTGGCCGGGTTTTACGATCCCAATCCCTGTCTGGTGCTGGAACACAAGCTGCTTTACTGGAGCAAGAGCGGACCGGTCGACTTCGACGGCGATCTGGCGTCGATCTGGCGGTCGCGACAATACACCGAAGGGTCCGACGTTACGCTGGTGGCCTTCGGCGCCATGGTGCACGAGGCCTTGGCCGCGGCCGGCCGTTGCGAGCGGTCGCTTGAAGTCATCAATCCCTTCGTGCTGCACCCGTTGGACATTCGGCCGATCATCGCGTCGGTCGAGAAGACGGGCCGGCTGGCGGTTGTTCAAGAGAGCGGCCAGACGCAAGGCTTGGGTGATCGGGTGATCTCGTTGGTCGCACGCCGATGCGGCGGCGCGTTGAAATGTCGCCCCCAACTGGTCGCCGCGCCCGACATGCCCGTGCCCTTCGCGCCGGAGCTCGAATCGCATTGCCGACCGAACACCGAAAAGATCCTTGCCGCTATAGTGCAAATGTTCCGGGAGAAGTAATGGACGAAGCTTCCTTCAAGATGCCGCTCTACTTGCCCGCGCAAGGCGCCTCCGAAACCGAGGCCACCATCATCGAATGGTGCGTCGGCGAGGGCGATCGTTTCGAGAAAGGGCAGGTCCTGGCCCAGGTAGACAGCGCCAAGTCGGTCTTCGACTTCGAGGCGCCCTGCGCGGGGCTAGTGGTCCACGTGGATCATCTCGAAGGCGACGTCATCTCGCTGACCGACCCGACCATGGCGCTCGAACCGTCCGGCCCGGAAATGACGGACTGGGTCCCGCCTGCATCCAA
>CAYYOX010000009.1:27177-28698 GCA_964473065.1 uncultured Planctomycetaceae bacterium
GAGGCCGTGCAGCAGGTCATCGCCTCGCCCACTCGTTGCGAGGACAAAGTAATTGACGGGTTCGGTATGCTGGGTATCGGCGGCTATCTGCCCAAGCGCATCGTGACCAATGCCGAGTTGGTCAAGCACTTCCCCGACATTACCGAACAATACATCCGCCAGGTCACCGGCATTCGTCAACGTCATTGGGCGGCCGAGGACGAAAAGCCGTCGGACATGGCGTTCCAAGCTTCGTTGGAGGCGATTGGCAAGTCGGAGATCTCGCCCAAGGAGATCGATGCCGTGATTCTTGCCACCACCACGCCCGATGTGGCCATGCCCTCGACCGCCTGTATCCTGCTCGATCGGCTGAACCTGCGGAACGTGCCCGCCTTCGATCTGAACGCGGCCTGCTCGGGTTGGCTCTATGCCGTGTCGATGGCACGGGGGATGATCTGCTCGGGCATGGCACGGAACGTGCTGACCGTGGGCGTCGACATGCAGTCGCGGCTGCTGGACCCTTCGGACCGCGGCGCCTATTTCATCTTCGGCGACGGCGCCGGGGCCGCCATCATCTCGTCTGCCGAACGGGGCCATAAGATTCGGCAAGTGCTGCTGGGGTCCGATCCCCGCGGCCTCGACATGGCCCGACGCGAAGAGCCGGGCTACCTGGTGACCAACGGCAGGCCGACGGTCGACCCGTGGATTCGGCTCGACGGCCCGGCCCTGTTCCGGCTGGCCAGCGAGAGTTTTGGCAGCCTCATCCGCCAAGCCCTGGACCGCACCGGCTGGACGCCCGAGGAAACCCGTTGGGTCGTCCCCCATCAAGCCAACGCACGCATTCTCCGCGCGGGCGCCAAGCGCAGCGGCCTGCCATTCGACCGCTTCTATCTGACCGTGGATCGGGTAGGTAACGCCTCCAGCGCCAGCATCCCGTTGGCCCTACAGGAGTTGGAAGAAAGCCTGATCACGGGCGACAAGCTGATCCTCTGCTCGGTCGGCGCCGGGGTGACCACCGCCGCCATCTCGGTCCAGTGGTAGACGCGTCTCCAGCCGGACCGTATTTCGCGATTCGCGGAAGGTCCGTTCAGTCGTTTTCGGTTTCGTTCGATTCTCGGCGACGCAACTCGTGCCATCGGTGAAGCGTGGAGATCAGCAGACCGTGTACTTGTCTGCGGTTGGCTTGGTCGATCCAGGCACGAATCTTCGAGGGGGGCAACTGGAACTCGTTGAATGAAACCAGGTCGCCGGAAGTCAGCAGCATGAGTGATTTCAGCACGGCCCCGTCCAAGCTGTCCGCCGACGGTTGGTCAAATGCAGGCAAGTCCGAGGGGTCCCGAGGATCGGGTTGGAAGGGTTCGTCGATCATTGCCAATTCCGCGGGGGGACTGAGTTTTGTCCGGGGCACTGTGCCGGTACTCGTGTGGTGTGGTAGAATGCTTCTACTATTTTCGCCGAACAAGGAGCGGCGGCCTATTCACATTTGTGTAGTGAATCCGCCTTTTTTGCTCAAAATCGCGCACATCCGTGGAGAGATCGATG
>CAYYOX010000010.1:0-18840 GCA_964473065.1 uncultured Planctomycetaceae bacterium
TTGGGTAACCTGCGGGGTTGGGTCGCAATTACTCGCTGGACGACATGCTGACGTTAGGCGAAGTCGAGCCCAGAATCGCTTGAAGGACACGGTTGTGTACATCACGAGAATTCGACTGGAGAACATCCGGCGATTCAAGTCAAGGGTGCTGGATTTCTCGCGCAAGGGCGATAGCCACGACCCACGAATGACTACGCTATTGATAGGAAAAAACGGTACGTGCAAAACGACGCTGCTTCGAAGCATTGTCATCGGGTTGTGTGATCGCGCCGAAGGAAACGCACTACTCGCCGAGGGAATTGGAATCATCGGCGACAAGCAGCTGCCCGCGGAGATTGAGATTGATTTGTGGGATCCGGACAAGCAGAAGGGCGCCCGGATTCTCACAAAACTGAAGTCTCGCGATGGGCAAGACGAAGTCGTGGAGCAGAAGCCAAGGGAATTTGAATCTCCCTTTGCATGTGGATATGGGGTGGGTCGCTGCACTGTAGGGGCTGTCGACCCGGGTTACCGCTTGGCTAACTCGACCTATACCTTGTTTCGCTACGACTCGAACCTGACCTACGCGGAGCTTGCGCTGCGCCGTCTCAAGGATTTCGTAGGGTCGAAGAAATACGCGCGCACCATGAAGGGAATCAAGCGGTCGATCGGCATCTCAGCGACTGATCAAATCGATTTTGAGCGCGGAGGTGGCGTAGTTCTCAAGAGCAAGTCGTTGGGAGCCGTGCCGCTAGGAGATTGGGCGGATGGGCATCGCGTGTCCTTCAATCTGATTTTGGACGTCTACTCGTGGGCCATGCAGGCCGATGCGGTGACCGAAGATGGCGGCGTTCGGGGCATTCTGCTCATTGACGAAATCGGGCAGTTTCTGCATCCGTCACTGGAATTGGAGGTGATCACACGTATTCGCTCGTTGTTCCGTTACATGCAACTGATCGTAACGTCGCACAGTCCCATGGTCGCGTTGGGAACGCAGCAAGGAGAGCTTATCGCGCTGCGAGCTCGCGGCAAATCGGTCATTGCCGACGGTGACCTTCCGGATCTGGGCGCCTATTCGGTAGAGGACGTTGTGGCCGATCCGGCGCTGTTCGATTCCACCGTCTACACGCCCGAAATCAGCGAAAAGCTGTCTGCTTATCGCAAACTGTGCGGCAAGTCAGAGAATCTACTTACGAGTGCCGAGCGGAAGACAATGAAAGAACTCGCCTCGGAGCTTGCTGCACACCAGATTCCCGAAGCCAGAGAAAGTACGGCTGTGAATGAAATGACTCAACTTCTGAAGAAGTACGATCTTTAGTGGGGTACTCGTTGTGATTTACATCGATCGAGATCGCGTTGATGAGAACGGTGTGCCCATTAGGCCGAATGATGCGTGGTTCCAGGCAGCTGAGGAGGCAACCGAGGTTGCGCTTCAAGAGAACGGGGACCATGACGCCGACAGAGATATCTTTGCACACGTGGAAGTTAGGAAAGCGCTGGAGAAGCTGTTCTACGACAAGTGTGCTTACTGTGAGTGCAAAATCATCGCCGGATGGGATTGGAACGTCGAACACTTTCGTCCCAAAGGGCGAGTTGCTGAACGAGAAGACCACGTCGGCTATTACTGGCTGGCATACCACTGGGACAATCTGTATCTATCTTGCACTCACTGCAACCAGCGACGCAAGGACCGGCCCCGCTGGGCAGATCCTGAGGAGCTTCCCGCCGCCGGGAAAATGGACCAGTTTCCGCTGGCCGACGAGGATACCAGGGCAATGTCACCGGACGACGACATCTACGCTGAGCATACTCTTCTGATTGATCCGTGTTATGACGATCCTGAATCGTATCTTATGTACGATCCGTTTGGCCAGGTGTTTCCGCTCAAAGATGATCCGTACGGGGAAAGGACTATTGATGTCCTTCATCTCGAGCGAAGGAGGCTGAGGGACCCGCGTCGTAAGACAGTCCAAGAGGTGATTCTTAGACTGAAGCTTATTGCCTAGATCAGAGAGTAAGGCAACGATGCGGTCGTTGCTGATGTCGAGCAGCTTCTCCAAAGGTGGCAGACCGACGACAAGGAGTATGCGGCGGTGGCCCGTTACGTTGTCCGCCATCCGGAACGGTTCGGATTGTAGAAAGGGGATCGCGTGAGCACGCTGCCGGATGCGGGCCGAATGGTCGAGACGCCAGCGTTGGTGTTTTCCGAACCGACCCTCGTCGAACGAGCAGGCCGCCTGCAATCGGCTTTTGGCTCGCTCCGAACGTCCTTGCTTTACTCGATCAAAGCGCTTGCCGCAACAAACGCTCTTGACTGCATCAAGCCTTTTGTACACGGGTTTGCCGCAAGCTCCCTTTTTGAAGCTCGACTCGCTCGGGAAGTTGGCGGCGCGACTTGCGCCGTGCAACACGTCGGCACGGCGCTCCGTGCCGAGGAACTCAGTGAACTGGGTGGTCTATGTGACCGGATCACTTTCAATTCAGTCGGACAACTACACCGTTTCGGCCAAGATCTGGCCGCGACGTCGGAGGTGGGCATTCGAATCAACCCTGGCGTCGCTTTTGTTGCCGACGAGAGGTACGACCCGTGTCGGCGCAATTCGAAACTTGGTGTGCCGCTTGATCGCTTTCGCGATCAGTTGCGCACCCAGGCGCGCCAGTTCAAGTGCGTGTCAGGAGTACATTTTCATACGAATTGCGATTCCGACGACATCGGAGAGCTCATAGCGACGGTCCGACATGTTGAATCCGCCCTGGGCGATCAGTTGCACCGTTTCCGGTGGCTCAACGTAGGCGGCGGCTACTCGTTTGCAGATGACCGTGGTATCGACCAACTCAAAAACGAGTTCGGTCGTCTTTCCGACAAGTACAGTCTCGAAATCGTCATCGAACCTGGGGCCGCCATCGTGCGGTCGGCCGGGTGCTTTGTCTCGAGCGTGGCGGATATCGTCGAGGGGGACGACTACCCCATCGCCGTCCTGGACCTGAGCGTGAACCATTGGCCGGAGGTCTTCGAGTACCAGTTCGAGCCGGACGTCGAAGGGCACGTCGACGGCGGCAGGTACACGTACCTGTTGGCTGGCTGTAGCTGCCTGGCTGGCGACCTGTTCGGTGTATACTCTTTCCACGAGCCGCTGGAGCTCGGCTCGCGCGTGGTGTTTCCCAACGCGGGGGCCTACTCGATTGTCAAGGCCCACATGTTCAACGGGATCAATCTGCCCAGCATTTACGCATTGACCGAGGCGGGCGAACTTGCTCTAATCAAGCGGTTTACCTACGAGGACTTCCTTTCCCGATGTGGAGTTGACACGCGTGCTGCTATCTGAACACGAGATCGATATTGCGGCAGTCGACGGACACCGAGGGCTGCTCGAGCATTTTGCCAAGGCAATCCCGGACCGGCTGCCGGATGATTTCCTGCCGCTTCGGTTCGTCGTCTACCGCAGCGACCACAAGACGTATCGGTGTGAGGTGGGCGGCCTTTCCCGCGATCACGGGGCGCAGCGTCCCAAACCGAGTTCCGCGTTCCGGTTCGTGCGGCGGGAGGTGGAGAACACCGATCGGTTCACCACGGTGCTGCTGATTCCGACCGGCATCGGCGCTGAGATCGGCGGGCACGCCGGCGACGCAGGGCCCGTTGCGCGGCTGTTGGCTCAGGTGAGCGATCGTATTGTCTTGCACCCCAACGTCGTGAATGCGTCCGATGTAAACGAGATGCCGGAAAACGCCCTGTACGTCGAAGGAAGCGTGATCTGCCGACTCCTGATGGGCACGGCCGGGCTTCAAAGCGTGCGACAGAACAGGGTGCTGGTGGTCGTCGATGCACACGAGGATCCGTTTTTTGTCAACGCGGCCGTTAACGCCGTCAGCGGTGCTCGGGCATCGTACGGGTTGTCATGCCCGGAAGTCGTCTGCCTGCACCCGCCGGTGAAGCTGAGGGCCCGCTTCGCGTCGTCGGGGCGGGCCGCAGGACGAGTTGAAGATCTGGCAGGACTTTTCCGGTGTATCGAGGATCGCAAAGGGCAGTATGACGCCGTGGCCGTCTCTTCGGTAATCGACGTTCCGCATGAATTCCACCTGGGCTACTTCGAGGCGAAAGGAAGGATGATCAACCCGTGGGGAGGTGTTGAGGCAATGCTGACTCACTCGCTGTCGAGTTTTTTCAACGTTCCTACTGCTCATTCGCCGATGTTCGAATCCCAGGAGGTCGCGAACATGGACCCGGGAATTGTTGATCCCCGGATGGCGGCCGAGGCGGTCTCGCTAACCTTCCTGCAATGTACTCTGAAAGGACTTCAGCGCAGTCCACGGATCATCACGAATCCAGATGCAATGCAACGCCCCGGAGTGATAACCGCCGAGGACATTTCCTGCCTGGTGATTCCCGACGGATGCTTGGGTGTACCGACGCTCGCCGCGCTGGAACAGGGTATCCCCGTGATCGCCGTTCGCGAGAACCGCAACCTCATGCGCAACGATTTGACCGAGCTGCCATGGGCCGCCGGTCAATTGCACGTCGTAGAGAACTACTGGGAGGCGGTTGGCGTTATGGCGGCCATCAAAGAAGGCATTGCGCCCGAGGCGACGCGGCGCCCGCTGGCAGATACGCTCGTCGAGAATAGAACGTATGGTGTCGCTGCGAGTCAGCAACCTGCAGCGTGCCCGCTACCTGACCGCCAGCAATGAGTATTCGCGCGTTGTATCGCCATCGTAACACGACCTAAGCGAAAAAACGGGGCCAGACTACTCTTCTTTCTCCGGCCGTACTGGCCTATCCCACCGACACCGCCTCTTGTTGAGATACCGCCTTCGCGGCTGACCCGGCCGGTTGGGGCTTGGCTGTGGTGCTAACGTAGCGGCAGGGTTTGGCTTGGGGGTTGTCGGTTACCGCTTCGTTGCGCTCGTAGAAGGTGGGCGGTTCGTAGGTCCAGCCGGCGGCTAGGCGCTTTTCTTCGCGGCGGATGTTTCGCAATACCCAGCGGCCGCCGATCTCGCCGAAGATGCGGGCCTTTAGGCCGAACTCGCTGTAGAGGTCCTTTAGGAGGGCCTTCATCTTCTCGTACATCCGCGGGTTGGTGTCGCGGTAGAGGAGCTTCGCGCCGCTGACTAGGGCCGAGAAGGTCGTGGGGAGCTCGCGGGCGTCCCACGCGTAGCGGCGGCGGATGTTGGGGTCCGGGTGGTTCTTGTAACGCTGGTAGCCGGTCAACGTGGTGCGTGTGATCCGTGCCGTGCTCGGGCCGTTGCGCTCGAAGTCGCGATTGAACGCGCGGAGCATCAACTGGCCCGTCTGTTCGTCGGTGAGATGCGGATGGCGGTAGTTGAGCATATCCTGGCCGTGAATGTCGCTGAGTTCGTACTCGCTCTCGTCCTTCATTACGCCCTTGGCCGTCAGCTCGGCGTGTAGCGGCGTGCCGGGGATGGGCGTGTAGAGCATGAACTGGTGGAAGGCCGTGTTGTGCTTTGCGGCATGTTCGATGACCTCCTCGATGTTCTCGGGCGTATGTTCTTCCAGGCCGATAATGGTCGAGCCGAGCACGCGGATGCCGTGCGATTGCAGTTCTTCGACCATCTCGACGGTATCGATGCCGTCGAGTTTTTTGTATTGGCTGTTCTTGCCCTCGATCCCCATCCAGACCCAGGCGACGCCCAGGCGGACCAACTGCTCGATCGTATAGTTTCGCAGCACGTTGGCCGAGCTGAACACGTAGAACGACCAGGCCTTGCCGTGCTCTTCGATGAGTTCCAACAGCCGCAGCGCTCGGCGGCGGTGGAAGAGAAAGTTTTCGTCCATAATGAAGAAGGAGTGGACCTTCAACTCGCGTTCCAACTCGCACATGACCTCGAACAGTTCGTCGCCCGTTTCATAGAAGTTGACGAACTTCCCTTTACCGCCGAACATGGCCGAGGTGGAGCAGAAGTTACACCCCAGCGGGCACCCGACCGACGGGATCAGCGTGGCGGCCACATCGCCCTTCTTGTCTTTGACCGTGATGCCCACGTTTCGGGTGGCGATGCCGGAGAGGATTTGCGGATGACGGATCGGGCGGTTTTCGTCCTCGCCAAGGAACCGGCGGAACCAACGCACGCCCTCGCCCTTGACGCAATGATCGGCGTCGACCCGTTGATTCAAGTCGGGAATGTTGGCGATGTGTCCGCCGACGACGATCGTGGCCTCGGGCAGGTAGTGGCGAATCAGTTCGCACATCTTTTTCACCTTGAGCGTATTCGGCGTGATGGCCGAGATGCCCACGATGTCGTACTTGTGCGTGCGAATCTCTTCGATGAACCGCTCGAGTTTGGGGAAGTCCAACATCGTGCAGGGCGCCTCGATGTTCGATTGGATCATCATCAGGCCCCAACTGCGATGGAACATCCGCAGCGAGAAGGCCCCTTGGGTCCGCGTGACCTGATTGTGGTAAAGCTCCATCGGGTTGAGCTTGCGGCTGCCGTACTCGTCGTCCTGGGCATAGGGGCCAAAGACGCTGGTCAACAGAACCTTGGCCTCGGACCCGGCCGGGTGGACCGGCTGCGGCACAGTGTGTTGGGGATGGATGGTTAGCGAATCGGTGCTAATATCGGTGGCCATGGCTGGGGCTCTTTCTCTGGGGAAGTTCCTACTTCGATAAATCGCGGGTTCTGCATTATATAAGTTAATAACGTTCATTTCCCAGTCGAACTTGGTATCCGGTGTGTAATAGGTGCGTAATAGTTGTGTGCCGGTCGATTCCCGGCGAAAACGGCCCGCGTGAACTGCTCACCGCTTGCCAAAACCTCCCATTTCAACGCCCCGTTCCCGCACGCCAAGGGGGAAGTCGCCGCCTTTTGGAGGTTCGGCATTGGCAGTTTTTCCGCTGGGGGATACTTATTCCCCCGGCTTCTTGACGGTTCGCCGGCCGATTTGCTATGCTCGATAGGTTGGACAGGCATTTGGACAGGATAACAGGATGATCAGGATAAAGACCAAGAAACCCGTTTGTTTGGCCTTGATCCGATGGAGTTCTTAGTTTGTTGTTGCATTTCAGTCAAATGTAGTTGAAACACGATCAGCGGAGATGGGGAAACCACAACCACAGTTTTTTTCTTTCCTCTTATCCTGATCATCCTGTTATCCTGTCCAAAATCATTACTCTCTGAATGCTTACGCAGGTCCTTGCCCCATGTTGCAACGACGGTCCCTGAAGCCGCCGATTACCTTGGCGATCGTGATGATCGTGCTGTTGGTTGCGCTGACGGTCGGCTGGGTGATGCTGAACCTCTCGAAGGCCCTGGCCGGCACCGGTTCGGCCGGTTTGTATTGGGCCTTGCTAACCGTCGGCGCCTCGGCCATGGTGCTGTTGGTCCTCGGCGTGGTGCTTTATCTGATCCTGTCGATCAAGGCGATCAATCTGACGCGGCGGCAGTCGAACTTCATCGACAGCGTGACCCATGAACTGAAATCGCCCATCGCCTCGATGAAGCTCTATCTGCAAACGCTCAACCGGCGGCAAGTCAGCCAGCAACAGCAGGCTGGCTTCTATCGGTTCATGCTTGAAGACATCGAACGACTCGACCACCTGATCAACCAAATGCTCGACGCCGGACAGATCGACAGCGGCCGGCTCGACGGCGAGGAAGAAAACGTGGCGCTCGACAGTTTGCTACGCGAATGTGCCGAGGCCGTGTGCCTAAGCTATCGTGTGCCGGCCGACGTTGTGCGCTTGGACGTCGAACCCTGCCGAACTCGGGCACGTCAGATCGACCTGGAGATGATCTTCCGCAACCTGATCGACAATGCGGTCAAGTATGCCGGCACGCAGCCGCAGGTCGACGTTACCCTGCAGCCGGACGGCGAAGGGATGGTTGTGGCGACCATCTCGGACAACGGGCGCGGAATCCCGCCGAAGTTGCGACGAAAGATTTTTGGGCGGTTCATTCGGTTGGGCATGGAGCTGGAACGCGAGAAGCCGGGCACCGGACTGGGCCTCTATATCGTGCGAACGCTCGTCCGGCGCCTCAAGGGACGCATCCGAGTGAGCGACCGCCAGGGCGGCCCCGGCACTACGTTCGAAGTTCAGTTACCGGGCGCGGCGGTTGTTGAAGAACACGCAGAGGAACATAAACAGATTCGGCCGGGTAGCACGAGCGTCTCGGCAGTGGTAAAGTGAAGGTTTACACGTTTAGCGGTCGCCGGCACGGCGACCCTTTCGGCGGAGGCGGTTCATACGTTTGGTCGCCGTGCCGACGACCGCTAAACGAAAGTCGCCGTGCCGGCGACTGCTAAACGATTGGGGTGCCGGGTTCCGTTGCGGATTGAAACAATGAACGACAAACAACACATCCTGGTGGTCGAGGACGAAGAGCATCTGGCCACGGGGATCAAGTACAACTTGGACGCGGAGGGTTATCGGGTTAGCATCGTCGGCGATGGGCCGTCGGCGCTGAAGCTGATCGAGGAGAATCCGCACGGCGTCGATCTGATTATCTTGGACCTGATGCTGCCGGGCATGAGCGGCTATGCGGTGTGCGAGGCCTTGAGGGACGTCGATCGCGACTTGCCCGTGCTGATCCTCAGTGCAAGGACCCTGTCCGAGGATCGAACTCGCGGGTTCGACGTCGGCGCCAACCAATACATGACCAAGCCGTTCGACTTGGACGAGTTCCTCAGCCGGGTGAAGAACCTGCTGACTTGGCGGAGTGGCCAGCAGCAATCACCCCAGCGGGAGCCCGGGCAGATCACTTCGTTCGCGTTCGGCCATGCTACGGTGAATTTCGAGACATTCGAGGTCACCGCTGGCGAGGATCCCGTGCGGATGACGCAGTTGGAGATGACCTTGTTGCGATATTTCGTCGAGAACGAAGGCCGGGTGATCCCGCGGCACGAGTTGTTGGAGGAAGTTTGGGGGATGCCGGGCAACATGAACACGCGGGCCCCCGACCAGTTCATCCGCCGCTTGCGCAAGACGTTCGAGCAGGACCCGGCCCAGCCGAGACATTTTTTGACGATTCGAGATGCCGGTTATCGGTTCGTGGCCGAGCCGGATAACGAATGAACGGACCCGAGTAAATGAACGAAGGGCGCGACCAACGGTCGCGGCTTTATATTGCGGAGGAATACGCGTGCGTTTGAAATTGATTGCTTGTGAGATTCTTTTGCGCGAGTTTTGTGCGGCGATTGTTCGGACGGTCAATCATGTCGATGTCGAGTTTATGCCCAAGGGGTTGCACGATATTGGGCAGGAAGGGATGTCCAAACGGCTCAAAGAAGTCGTGGCCGAGGTGGACGAGTCGCAGTATGACGCCATCGTGATGGGCTATGCCTTGTGCAGCAACGGGCTGGTCGGGCTCACTGCCGGGAAGATCCCGCTGGTTATCCCCCGGGCCCACGATTGCATCACCCTGTTCCTTGGCGACAAGGATCGCTACATGGAGTATTTCCAGGCCCACCCGGGCGTCTATTACAAAACGAGCGGCTGGATCGAACGGGGGCAAGGATTGAAGCAACTCGAAAGCGAAGCGATCCAGGAGACCAGCGGCATGACGCAATCGCTGGAAGATATGATCGAGAAGTACGGCGAAGACAATGGCAAGTTTCTCTACGACCAGCTCTGCAACATGACGCGAAACTACTGCGGGTTCACTTATATCGAAATGGGGATCGAGCCGGACGACCGCTACGAGCGAGAAACCCGCGACGCGGCCGCCGAGCAGGGTTGGGAATTCGAGAAGCTGCAAGGCGACATGGGCCTGATCCAGGGCCTGCTCGAAGGCGATTGGGATCAAGAGAAGTATCTGGTCGTCCCGCCCGGTCATCGCGTGGCGCCCAGTTTCGATGACGGGATCATCAAGGCCGAGAAGGTTGATTCGTAGGGTGGGTCAAGGAACGCAGACCCACGCAAAGGAACTTCAAGCAAGGAACAAACATGAACGGATATGAACGGGTGGTGGCCATGTTGGAAGGGCGGGCGGTTGATCGGCTGCCGCTGATGCCGATTACGATGATGTTTGCGGCCGATCAGGCGGGTGTGAAATATGGCGACTATGCGGCCGACCATCGCGTGATGGTCGACGCCCAAATCGTCACGGCCGAGAAGTTCGACTTCGACCATGTCTCGACCATTTCCGACCCGGGCCGGGAAGCGGCCGACTGCGGGGCAACGATCAAATACTTCGACGATCAACCGCCGGCCGTGGACGAGACGCAGGCCCTGTTGGCCGACAAGATGACCTTGGCCCGACTGAAGGTCCCCGATCCGACCGGCGGCGGACGAATGCTCGATCGGATCCAAGGCGTCGAACTGTTCAAACAACGCGTCGGCTCTCAGAAGGCGGTCGAAGGTTGGGTCGAGGGCCCTTGTGCCGAGTCGGCCGACCTGCGGGGTATCAATACGCTGATGACCGACTTCTTCGACGACCCGGCCTTCATCCGCGATCTGTTCGACTTCGTGCTGGAGATGGGCACGCAATTCGCGAAGATCCAAATCGAAGCCGGGGCCGATCTGATCGGCCTCGGCGACGCGGCCGCGTCGTTGGTCGGGCCGCAAATCTACGAAGAGTTCGTCCTGCCCTACGAACTGAAATTGGTCAAGGCCATTCAAGGGATGGGCGGTCGCGTTCGGCTGCACATCTGCGGAAATATCGGTCGGATCCTCTCGGGCATCGGCACGCTCGGATGCGAGATGGTCGATGTCGATTGGATGGTCACCATGGCGGAAGCTCGACAAGCCATGGGACCCGAGCAGGTGCTGGCCGGCAACCTTGACCCGGTGGCCGCCTTGCGCGATGGGACACCCGAGTCGATCACGGCGGCCGTGGCCGAGTGCCACGGAGAGTCGGGCCAGCGGTTCATCGTGGGCGCCGGTTGCGAAGTGCCGCGCGACACGGCCGAGCAGAACGTCTTGGCCCTGCGCGATTACGCCCTGGGTGCCACTGGTGGCTTGCCCACCAGTGCAAGCCCGTAGCTGGTAGCACTGGTGGGCAAGCCACCAGTGGCACCGAGCGCCAGTCCCCTTTTTCCACGGATGTATCCGCTAGCCGAATCGTTCAGACTACGGTACAACTGAAGAACAATCATATCGTGTAACCTATATCGAGAGAGGGTTTAATGCCAGGACAATGGGAGTATCAGTTGCCCACCCGAATCCAGTTCGGAAAGGGAAGTATAGGCAATCTAGGTAGCGCAGCTAAGGAATTCGGAACCAAGGCACTGCTGGTCGGATACCGCGACCGGACTGGGATGGAGAAGATCTACGATCGGGCGGCCAAGCTGCTGGCCGACGCCGGCGTGGCGGTGACCGAGTTCTTCGAGATCCCGCCCGACCCGGATGCCGAATTGGGACTCCGAGGCGCTGAACTGGCCAAGCAGGCGGGGGTCGACGTGGTCATCGGTCTCGGCGGCGGAAGCGCCATCGACGCGGCTAAGGGGATCGCCATTATCGCCAAAATGGGCGGCGGGCTCTGGGACTACACCGGCGCGAACCCCGATTTCAAGCCGGCCACCGACGCACTGCCGATCATCGCCGTGCCGACGACCGCCGGCACGGGCACCGAGGTGACGGCCGTGGCTGTGTTCACCCATCACGGCGTCGGCGCCATGCCGGAGTTCGATGTGAAGGCCTCGGTCTCCGGGCAGGTGGTGCGGCCGAAGATCGCGATCGTCGACCCGGACTTGACGGTTGGCGCCCCGTCGCGACTGACGGCCTGTTGCGGCGCGGATGCCTTGGGCCATGCCATCGAGGCCTGCATGAGTCGCAAGGCCAATCCGATCACCAACGATCTGGCCGCTCGAGCCGTAGCGCTGATCGTGAAGCATTTACCCGATGCGGTCGAAAACCCGAACGACCCCGAGCCGCGCGAGCCGATCGCGTTGGGGTCGACCATGGCCGGGACGGCGTTCGGTGTGGCCGGGGTCGTCATGACCCACTCGATCGCCCAGGCGCTCGGTGGCATCCTACACATCCAGCACGGCGAAGCGGTAGCCATCGGTACGCCGTTGAACCTGCGTTACAACGCCCCTAAGTGCGTCGATGTTTACGCCCGACTGGCCCACTACTGCGGCATCATGGCCGACTCGAAGCAGGAGCAGGCCGATCGGTTTGTCGAGTACATCGAAGAGTTGTTCGAAAAGATCGGACTGCCGCGTCGCATCACCGTGCCCGACGACGCACCCGACGATCTGGCCGCTGTATTGGCCCGCAACGCCTTCGCCAGCACGCCGGTGCCGTTGAAACTGAACCCACGCAAAATAGACGAAGCCACCTTGGCCGAGCTACTAAAAGAAATTCTATAACAAGCGTAGGGTGGGTTCCGCCCACCAATCACTCCCATCTCCCGGATGGAGAGTGGGACCAGTTTAAGCAAGTAATGGAGGACTTCCGTGAGTACGCCGCCGTTTGCCCATCTGCATTGTCATAGCCACTATAGCCTCTTGGACGGGGCCGGGACTACGAACCGGCTGCTCGAACGGGCACATGCCCTGAGCATGAACGCCTTGGCCCTGACCGATCACGGCAACCTGCACGGCGCCTTGCAGTTTTATCGTCAGGCCAAGGCTCTGGGGATCAATCCCGTGCTGGGGCTCGAGGCCTACATCGCCCCGGGAAGCCGCTTTCAGAGGGAAGTCGATCAGGAAACCAAGGAGACCAGCTACCACCTGACTCTGCTGGCCCAGAATCGCACCGGGTTCCAAAACCTGCTGAAACTCTCCTCGGCCGCGTTCCTCGAAGGCTTCTATTTCAAGCCGCGAATCGACAAGCAACTGCTCCAAGAGAACCACGAGGGGCTGATCTGCCTAAGCGGCTGTGTCTCCGGCGAGGTGAACCGGCTCCTGACCCGCGGCGCCGAGCCCGACATGGAAAAGGCCCTTGAGGTCGCCCGATGGTATCGCGAGCTTTTCGGCGATCGCTACTACATCGAGATCCAAAACAACCACCTGCCGATCCAGCTTCAAGCCATGGCCGGGGCGGTCGAGGTGGCTCGGCAGTTGGACATCCCGCTGGTCGCCACTAGCGACGTACACTACGTCAACCGCGAGGATGCGGAAGGGCAGGACATCCTGCTTTGCGTCAACACGGGCAAGTTCCGCACCGACGTGAACCGAATGCGTATGGAGACCAACGAGTTCCACCTGCGCAGTCCCGAGGAGATGTACGCGGCCTTTCCCGACCACCAGGACGCCGTGGCGCGCACGCAAGAGATTGCCCAGAGCGTGAACATCGAACTGGAACTCGGCGCCAGGCATTTTCCCGTCTTTACGCCGCCGGATGAGAAGAAATCGGAAGACTATCTGCGCGAGCTGTGCACCGAGGGCTTGAAGGAGCGCTATGCCGACAACCCCGAGCGGATTGTCGACGGCCAACTCTCCGACGAGGTCATCGAGCGGCTAGACCGGGAACTGGGCGTGATCAACAAGCTGGGGTTCCCCAACTACTTCCTGATCGTGTGGGATTTCGTGGATTTCTCCCGCACCCAAGGGATCGAGGCCACGGCCCGTGGCTCGGGCGTGGGGTCGCTGGTCTGCTATGCCCTGCACATGAGCCACGTTTGCCCGTTGCAGTACGACCTGCTCTTCGAGCGATTCCTCGACGAAAGCCGGCTGGAGGCGCCGGATATCGATATCGATTTCGACCAGCAGCGTCGCGGCGAAGTGATCCAGTACGTCAAGGACAAGTACGGCGTGGCCAACGTGGCCCAGATCGGCACGTTCGGCACCTTGGCGGCCAGGGCGTCCATTCGCGACGTGGGCCGGGCGCTCGGATTGCCCATCCCCCGGGTCGACGCCGTCGTGGCCATGGTGCCCGAGGAACTGAACATCAAACTCAAATCGGCCCTGGAAAAGAGCGACCAACTCAAGAAGGCCTACGAGGGCGACCCGGAAGTCCGCGAGCTGTTGGATCTGGCCATGCAGATCGAGGGTCTGGCCCGAAACGTCGGCACGCACGCCGCGGCCGTGGTGATCGCCGACCGCCCCTTGACCGACTATGTCCCTTTGCAGCACATCCCCAAGAAGGAAGAGATCATCACGCAATGGGCCATGAACGACGTCGAGGACGCCGGGCTGTTGAAGATGGACTTCCTGGGGCTGCGCAACTTGACGATCCTCTCGAAGGTGGTCCAACTGATCGAGCAGACCACCGGCAAGAAGATCGACCCCTACAAATTCCCCCGCGACGACCAGGAAACATTCCAGGTCTTCTGCCGCGGCGAGACGAAGGGTATCTTCCAGTTCGAGAGCGGCGGGATCCGCGACCTGCTACAGCGGATGAAGCCCGACCACTTCCGTGACATCATCGCCACCAACGCCCTGTATCGCCCCGGCCCGCTGGAAGGCGGTATGGTCGACGACTATATCGAAGTCAAGCACGGTCGCAAAACGCCCGAGTATCCGCACCCCGTCATGGAGGAAATCCTCGCCGAGACCCACGGCGTGATGGTCTATCAGGAACAGGTGATGCGGATCCTCAACGGGCTGGGCGAAATCAAGCTGGCCAGTGCCTACACGTGCATCAAGGCGATCAGCAAGAAGAAGCTGCCGATCATCGCCACGTTCAAAGAGGAGCTTATCGAAAACGCCTACAAAAAGGGACTCGCGACGCAAAAGGCCGAGGAAATCTTCCGCATGAGCGAGAAGTTCGCCGGCTACGGTTGCAACAAGAGCGGCTCGACGGCCTTCGCGATGACCGCCTACACGACGGCCTATCTGAAGGCCCACTACCCGGTCGAATTCATGGCGGCCCTGCTATCGAGCGACATCCCCGGCCGAAACTTCAAGAAGAAGGACTCGGCCGTCGAACACCTCGAAGACTGCACCCGGATGAACATCGAGGTGGTCCCACCCGGCGTGAATTGCTCGTCGGCCGAGTTCACCGTAGCCGACGGGAAGATCTGTTTCGCCCTCTCGGCCATCAAAGGTTGCGGCATCGGGGCGGCCAATGCGATTGCCGCCTTGCGCGAGGCCGACGGCCCGTACCGCAGCCTGTTTGATTTCTGCGAACGGCTCGATTCCGCCGTGGTCAACCGTTCGACGATCGAAACGCTGATCAAGGCCGGCGCGTTCGACTCCTTGGGCGGCCGACGGGCCCAAGTGTTCGCGGCCGTAGATCGGGCCATCCAAAGCGGAGCCGCCGCCGCTGCCGACCGGCGCAGCGGACAGATGGGACTCTTCGGCGACGAACAGGAAGATGACGACGACGAAGCCACCGCCAGCTTGCCCAATGTGCCCGACTGGGGAGACCGCGATCAACTCAACAAGGAAAAGGAAGTCCTCGGCTTCTATCTCAACGGCCACCCGCTGGACGAGTACCGCGAAACCCTGGGCGCCTACTGTTCGCACACCTCGACCCAAGCGACCGCACTGAAACATCGTACCGAAGTGATGCTCGGCGGCATGATCTCGTCAATCAAGTTCTCGCACACCAAGAACCCCAAGCCGGGTAACCCCAGTCGATACGCCATGTTCGATCTGGAAGACACCGACGGCATGATGCGTTGCATCCTCTGGCCCGAGCAGTTCGTCAGCTATGGCGAACTGGTCCAGCCCGACGCCATCCTGGCCGTGCGCGGGTCGATCGACAAACGCCCCGGCAGCGAAGAGGCCAACCTGATCATCAACGAACTGATCCCGCTGGAGGACCTCGGCGCCCGATTCACCCGCGGAATCAAGATCCGCATCTCCGAGCAGCGCCACGGACAAAAGGGACTGAAGCAACTCCACGAGATTCTTCGCGGCTATCCGGGCAACGCCGAATTGCAGTTGGTCATCGATCTGGCCGAAGGTTGCCGGGTTCCTTGCCAATGCGAGAAGTTTCACGTGGCGGTCAACGAGGAGATGCGCACCCGAGTGGATCAACTCCTAGGCCCGGGCAACGTCCGCCTAACGACCGCCGGCAGCGGCCGCGGCCGGCCAAGGTGAGCCCCCCGTTTAGCCGTCGCCGGCACGGCGATGACGTTTAGCAGCCGCCGGCACGGCGGCTTTGTTGTACTTCCGCGTCAGGCCGCCGTACCGGCGGCCGCTAAACGGGGACGGTGATCTTTTCTTATTAGGGCGCGACCAGCGGTCGCGGCTTTATAGTCGCGCTGCGCGAAGCCTATTCTGAGCGTTTGGGTAATATCGGCAAGATGGAGATTCCACAAAGACCTTTCTAATTCTGCCGATTATCTCGATTTCTCCGATTATCCGGCCGATAAGAATAGTTGACCGTCCTTAATGGGGACGGTGTTTGCACGGATTTCAATGCGAGGGGATCGAAACTATGAAACGGATTTTGCTCATCAGTCTCTTGTCTGGGCTTTTGGCCGTCGGCAGCGGTTGCGGTATGCTTCACGGGTTGCTTTGCTGTCCGTTTGGGCCGGGAACCATGCCCGGCGGTTGCGGCGGCTGCGAGTCCGGTTGCTCAGAGTGCTCTTCCGGCTACTCAGACGCGTGTGGCATCGAGAGTTGCGGCTCGTGCGAGACGGCGTGCGGTTCGTCTTGCGGCGGGTGCGATTCCTGCGGGGGGTGCGGGTTGCTAGGTTTCATCGGCGGGCTGTTTACCGTGAATACTTGGTATGGCGGCAGGTGCGGCGACCTCTACTGGGGCGACTTCCACGGCGATCCGCCCGACATGTGCGATCCCTGCGACAACCACGGCAACTACTCGGGCGGCGGATGTTCCACCTGCGGCCACTCTCAGCAAGCCAGCCACCAGCCGGCCAGCCACGCCCCGTCCGGCGCCTGCAAGACGTGCGGCAGAGGAGGACACGTGCAGAATAGCACAAAGAGCACGAGTGGCACGAATAGCATGGGAATCCCCAAATCGCAGATCATCTCGGAGACCGTCCGCATCGAACCGACTTCCACTAAGGTCGCCAAATCGCGCAAGACCAAGCGACGGTAAAGGCCCTCGTTTTCCAAAACAATCACATACCCCACGGGTTTCCGCCCGTGGGTTTCTTTTGCGCTGCGGCAAGGGTAGACTGGATCCATGTAGGGTGGGTCGAGGAACGAAGACCCACGCGAGGAAACCCAAATGACGAAATCCGAATGACGAATGACTGGGGTACGGTTCTCCCTTTCGTCATTCGTGCTTCGTCATTTTACGTCGTGGGTCTTCGTGCCTCGACCCACCCTACACATTCTCAAAAACAAACACGGACATTGACCTATGAAAACCACCGGCATTCACGCACTGCTGGAAATCCTTGCCGGATGCGGCGTGCAATACCTGTTCGGCAACCCCGGCTCGACCGAGCTGCCGCTGAACGATGCGTTGGTCGATCAGGATCGATTGAAATACATCCTCGCCTTGCAAGAGGTGCCCGTGCTGGGGATCGCCGACGGGTATGCCCAGGCGTCGCGCTCGCCGGGCGTGGTCAACGTGCATATCGCGTGCGGGTTGGGCAACGGCATGGGGATGCTCTACAACGCCTTCCGCGAGGGCACGCCGTTGATCGTCACGGCCGGGCAACAGGACCGGCGGCTCGTGTTCGAGGAGCCGATCCTCTGGGGCCAAATGGTCGAAACGGTCCGGCCTTGGACCAAGTGGGCCGCCGAAGTGCAACGGGTCGAGGACATCCCCTCGGCCGTCCGACGCGCGGTGCAGACGGCCATGATGCCGCCGACCGGACCCGTCTTCCTTGCCCTGCCGGTCGACATCCAAACCCAAGAGGCCGAACTCGACACGACCGCGCCAACCTTGCCCGACGAGAAGGTTCGTCCGCCGATCGATGCAATCCGCCGCGCGGCCGCCGTGTTGGCCGAGGCCGAGAATCCGGGCATCCTGGTCGGCAGCCGGATCACCGAGGCCGGTGCGGTCGACGAGTTGGTGGCCGTGGCCGAGCGGCTTGGTGCGCCGGTGATGCACGAGGCGGCCACGTCGCACGGGCGGTGCAGCTTCCCGTCCGACCATCCGTTGGCGGCCGACCTGTTGCCCTATTGGTCGCCGGACGTACGCGATCGGCTGGCCGAGTTCGACGTGCTGCTGATCGCCGGCATGAAGACCATGCAGCAATACATCTACCACCAGCCCGACCGGCCGATCCCCGAGCATATCCGGTTGGTACAGATCGACGACGACCAGTGGGAGTTGGGCAAGAACTATCCGGTCGAGGTCCCCGTGATAGGGCATCCGCAGCCCGGTCTGGCCGAACTGGCCGAGTCGCTGGACCAGACCATGACGCCAGCACAGGTCGAAGCGGCCAAGGCGCGGGCGGCTTCCCGTTCAAAGGTCCATGCCCAGTCCCGAGCTGACTTGCAACGGGAGGCCGAAAGCCAGCTTGGCAACCGACCGTTTTCTCCAATGAGCGTGATGGAAAGCCTGGCTCGCGTGTTGCCCGACGACGTGGCCGTGATCGAAGAATCCCCCACCACCACGCGGGCCTATTTCGAGCGGACGGGGCGGCTGAAGAATACCGACGGCTACTTCGCCCATCGCGGTTGGGCGTTGGGGTGGGGGCTGAACTGCGCGATCGGCGTGCAACTCGCCTGGCCCGATCGGCCCGTGCTCGGCGTGATCGGCGACGGGTCGGCCATGTACGGCATCCAGGGCCTGTGGACGGCCGCCCATTACAACATCCCGGTCACATTCGTGATCACCAACAACGGCCAGTACCGGATCCTCAAGGATTGTGCCCAAGTGATGAAGTTACCCCGCGCACTGGACAACCGGTTCGAGAGCCTCGACATCAACTCACCGGCCGTCGATTACGTGGGCTTGGCCCAATCGCTGGGCGTGGCGGCCTCGCGCGTGGAGGATCCTGACGAGCTCAGCGATCGGGTGCGAGAGTCGCTTGCGGGTGACCGACCGCAGTTGATTGAAGTGCCGGTGAAACCGGGCCAATAGGTTACTGACGGGGCGTTGCAAAGCCGCAAGCGGCTATAGTTTTTCGTTCCACTGGGGTTGTCCATAC
>CAYYOX010000010.1:18850-28325 GCA_964473065.1 uncultured Planctomycetaceae bacterium
CACTGGTCACTTGGAGCTAGTTGGGCGACCTTCGGCGGCTTCGAAGGCCTCGATCACCGCTCCGCGAATCGTGGCTGCCGGCAGCGGCAGGTTGGTCAAGAAGGCGCCGTGATCCCGCCCGGCGCGATAGTCCGGTTGGCGCGGGGGCATCTTCAGACAGCGGCCGATCAGGTCCAGTGGGAAGTCGTACAACAGGGTCCCATGGTAGAGCAAATGCCGTCGCCGACATCGGGCACTGTTGCCGGAGATCTTCAGCCGGTCTAGGGCCAAATCGCTGGTCCCCCGACAGGTTACTTCCGAGACCAACGGCCCCAAGGTCGTTTGGAGCGAACCGAGCACAAAGCGATGGGCCTGATCCAGAGCACGCAGTTTCGGCCGCCGTTCGTAGCTGAGCACTAGGGCATACATCAGACAGCCTGGGCCGGCGACAATGGTTTCGCCGCCGCTGATGCGTCGCAGCACGGGTACCCCCAGGTCGAGGCATGTCTTGCGGTCCACCTGACGGTCAATTCCGGAAGATCGCCCCAGGACGACGAACGGGTCGGCCGGTTCCCACAGGCGGAGCGTTTCGATTGGCTTGGCGGCCGTTTCGGCCTCCTCCAACAGCGCCTCGTCCAAGGCCAGATTCTCCTCGGGTGTCGGCCGCGTAAGTTCCAGTCGTTGCATGAGTCCCATTATGCCAACTAGCAGTCTCAAGAGCCACCCTAAAATGTCATTTGCGGCTTCTACGGTCAACTTTTCCGGCTGTGCCGATTGTACGACGGCGTGTTTCGGTCGTAACGACCCGATGGCGAAAAAACCTTAAAGAAACCCGAGTTACGGTGCGCCAGACGCTTGGAATTTCTTGGCTCTCTTGTTAGAGTCGACTGTAAGAGGTTGACCTTTGCTAGTGGGTATTGTCGCTGCCTTAACAGTTTGCCGCAATTACGATTTGGGGAGTGTTCATTCTATGTACGACTCACGCCGTCCCGAGCCTGATGAAGTCGCCCAGTTGCTTCGTAACGCCGAGTTGCGTGACGAGTTGGAGCGATATTTCGACGAATCGATAAGTCGGGTAAATGTTCGGCACTTTACACTGGCCGCCGAGAACGATTTTCTCGCCGCGATGTTGGCCTGGGAGCAGGCGCCCGTGCTGCCGATCTATCGGTGGTTCGATCCCGAGTTGCGACCGCCGCGCCCTGAGGTTCTCGACGAAAACGATTTGCGCCAGATTCTCTGGGAAGTGGCCCACAAGCTCTACGATCAGCGGATCGTACTCGATTTCACCGATCACCTCTCGGATCACGATCTGTATTGTCTGATCTTCCGTGACATCCTGCCGGCACGAGAGAAGAAGCTCGACTGGCCGGGTAACTATCTGCACTGGGACTGCACCGGCCCGAGCAGCGATCCGGAAATCTGGCTCCGCTACTACGCCAACGAAGAGGAGCGGCAAGCCTGGTCCGAGACCTATCGCCAACCGCTCCCCCCGGCCGTCACGCCACCCCATCCACGCGATCTGCCGACTGAGCCACGCGGGAGTTAGTGGACGGATAGTGGTTAGTGGGCAGTGGGCAGTGGATAGTGGATAGATAAAAGCCCACCGACTGCGTCGGTGGGATCTGCCGAAGGCTCTGATACGGCCTTTTCTCCTTCCTTGACAAGTACGATTGTGCTTGTCGTGCCGGTAGGGTAGAATCTAGTGTGAACTTGCCGTCCGGCTTGACGGCTTGCCACTCGAATTCCCTTACCACACGAAGGAGACTCTCCCATGGCCGATCGTATCTTGACCGTCAAACTTCGCCGCGTTCTAGCAGCCGCGCTGCTGACCCTTGTTTCCACCGCCTGGCTGATGGTTCCTTCGGCCCAGGCCGAAGGGCTCGAACAGCTCGACACGTCGTTGAAGCTGGTGCCCGAGGACGCTGCGTTCTACTGTTCCATACTGCGCACCCGGGAGCAGATCGAGGCCATTGCCGAGAGTCGGGCGTGGGCTCGAATCAAGAACATGCCGTGGTTTAAGATGGGCACGGGCCTCTACCTGATGCAGGCGGCCGACCCCGACAGTCCCGTGGGTCAATTCGAGGCGGCCATGGACAACCCCGAGCTGCGCCCGTGGATCGATCTGCTGGTCGATATGGGATCGAACGAGATGTTTCTCTACGGCGACGGGAGTATTGTCGACTTCACGAGGTTGGCCCAACAGGTCGCCGGGGCCGTGCGCTATGGACCGGTCGTAGCGCAAATCACCGGACAGGCCCGGGGCGTGGGTCAAGAGAAGCTACAAACCATGCTGGCCCTCTCGGCGCTCTCGGACAACATCGAGCGACTGGAGATCCCCGGCGTGGTCTTCGGATTCAAACTCAGCGATGCCGATCAGGCCGCCGAACAACTCGCAAAGCTCGAAGCCCAGATCCGGGGCGTGCTGGCCGGGCAGCCGATGTTGCAACAACGGTTCGCGAAAAAGACGATCGGCGATCACGAGTACATGACCCTTTCGCTCGACGGATCGATGATCCCCTGGGATGAAGCGATGTTGGACGAAATCCGCGAAGAGGCCGAGGCGTTCGACGTCGATGTCGATAAGTTGGTCGAACGGGTCAAGGAGATGACGCTGGTCGTGGCCCTGGGCGTGCGCGACGATTACCTGCTGCTGTCGATCGGTTCCTCGACCGAGCCCTTGACCAGCTTGGGCGCCAGTGCCAGTCTGGCTGGCCGCAAGGAGATGAAGCCGCTGGGGAAATTCGCCCAAGAGCGACTCACCTCGATCGGCTATATCAGCGGCCCGATGATGACCGCGCTTGCCACCAGCGATAAGGACGTCGACGATCTGCTCGGAGCGATCGGAGAGGTGCTGCCCGCCAGCGAGTTGCCGGCTGACCTGCAAGAGCGAATCCGCCAGGATGCCGCCAAGCTCGGCGAGCAACTCAAGCAGTGCATCCCCGAGCCGGGCCCGGTCGCGAGTATCGCCTTCCTAACCGACCGAGGCGCCGAGGGTTATCAATACTCCTGGGGCGATCACTCGGTCTGGAACGCTTCGAAGCCGCTGGAATTGTTGAACCACCTCGACGGCGACCCCCTGTTTGCCATGGCCAGCCGCGTGAACTTCGCACCGGAAGACTACGACACGCTCGTCGAGTGGCTCAAGGTGGGCTACGGTTATTTCCAGGACCTGCCCCTGCCGCAGATGTCCAGTAACGAGCGGCAGCAGGTCCAACAGGTGACGAAAAAAGTGCTTCCCTTGCTCAAACGCCTCGACAAGGCTAATCGCGAGATGTTGATTCCCGCGCGGAGCGACGGCCAAACGGCCTTCGTGCTCGACGCGAAGTTGACCAGCCGCCAATTCCACGAAGAGATGCCCGAGACCGAAGAGCCGATGCCCATGTTCGAGCCGGCGCTGGTCTATAGCGTGACCGATGCCGAGCTGTTGCGCAGCGCCTACCGCGAGTACAAGGCGGTGGCCGACCAACTCGTCGAAATCGTACAAGAACTGGCCCCGGGCGTGATTCCCGAGGGCTACGCGATCCCCGATCCGGAAGTGACCGAGAGCGAGGCGGGATCGATCTACGGATGGAAGTTGCCGAGCGAGTTGGGGCTCGACGAGCAGATCGTCCCGAACTTCAGTCTGGCCGAGTCGGTCGGCACGATCTCGATCTCTCGCGGCCACAGCGAGCGGCTGCTGAAATCCACGCCGCTGAGTGCCCGGGGTGTCTTGATCGACGCCGAGCGTCCGCGTGCGATGGCCATATTGATCAATTGGTCCGGCATGGTCGATGCGGCCACGCCCTGGATCAATTTGGCGGTCGAACAGGCCCTCGAAGCCGCCGCGGACAACCCGTTTATCCAGCCTGGCCCAACCCGCAAGCAAGTGGCGACCATCCTCGACGTGCTAAAAGTATTGCGCAGCATCACGGCCGAGGTCTACATCGAAGACGACGCGCTGGTTACCCACACGCTAACCGAGTTCGTTGACCTAGAAGAGTAATCACCCGACCGCTTGCGGCTTTGCAGTTCAATGCCAAACAACATCTCGAGATTCGGGGACATCACCATGAGAAACTTCCCTCGCCACGCTCTACTACTGGCACTCTTCCTGCTGAGCACGGTCGCTTCGGCCGCCGAGCCCACGCTTGAACTGTTCACGACCAGGCGTGTCGATGACGCCCCTGGCCGCGGGCAATTCAAGCCGGTTTACGAAACGATCCGCTGGGACCCGAGCAAGACGGCCGTGATCGTTTGCGACATGTGGGCCCGGCATTGGTGCGATGGGGCATGTGACCGGGGTGCGCAGATGGCTCCGCGGATGAATCAGTTTATCACCGCGGCCCGCGAACAAGGCGCTCTGATCGTCCACGCACCCAGCGGCGGCATGAAGCACTATGTCGACCACCCGGCCCGCAAACAGGCACAAAACGCACCTCGGGCGGCCAATCTGCCGGAAGGCATCGGCGGGTGGTGTCAGCAGATCGAAGCGGAAGCGAAGGGGATCTGGCCGATCGATCAGTCGGACGGCGGATGCGACGACGAGCCGAAATGCCCCATGCGCGAGATGGATGTCCGCCAAACGCCCGTGCTGAAGATCCACGACCAGGACGCGATCACCGACTCGGGCGTCGAGTGTTGGAACCTGCTTCAGCAACGGAGTATCGAGAACGTGGTCATGGTCGGCGTGCATACGAACATGTGCGTGATCGGCCGGCCGTTCGGGCTGCGCAACTTGGTCCGCTTCGGCAAGAACGTGCTGCTGGTCCGCGACCTGACCGACACGATGTACAATTCCCGAATGGCCCCGCGCGTGAGCCACATCCGCGGCACGGAACTGATCCTCGAACACATCGAGAAGTACGTCTGCCGAACGATCACCAGCAGCGACTTGCTCGACGGCCCAGCCGCGCGGTTCCAGCAGGACAAGCGGCCGCAGGTGACGTTCATCGTCAGCGACGATCATTACCATGCCGACAAGACGCTGCCCAAGTTCGCCCAAATGCTGCGTGAAAAGTACGGCTGCCACTGCACGGTCGCCCACGGCCAGGGTCAGGCCGACATCCCGGGCCTGGGCGAACTGCAATCGGCCGACGTGATGGTCCTTTATGTCCGGCGGTTGGCCCTGCCGGCCGAGCAGTTGGCCGCGATCCGCCGCTACATCGACGCGGGCAAGCCGGTCGTCGCGCTACGGACCGCCAGCCACGCCTTTGCCGTACACGGCGACGTGCCGAAAGGTCATGCCCAATGGACCAACTTCGATCCGGAAGTGCTCGGCGGCAACTACCACGGCCACGGGCCGGACGACATCGGGTCCGACATCGAACTGGCCGGCGAGCATCCGATCCTTACCGGGATCGAGCCGGCCAAGTGGCACAGCACGGGCTCGCTCTACTACGTTTCGCCGATCGACCAGCAGGCCACCGTGTTGACTTGGGGGCAGGCCGAAGATCGTCGCGAGCCGACCACCTGGATCCGAACCCACCGCGGCGGCCGAGTGTTTTGCAGTTCCTTGGGCCATCCGGACGATTTCCGACAACCCCAGTTCCGCCAACTGCTGGTCAACGCGATCTTCTGGGCCATGGATCGGCCCGTGCCGGACGTGAAGTAGCGAGAGCTTGATAAGCAGGGGCCATGGGCGGCTTGCGGCTTTGCAGGGGAAAAAGGGGACATTCTACTTTATTGAAAAAGTAGAATGTCCCCTTTTTTCCTTCCGTGATTCAGCGTAGGGTGGGCTCCGCACGATTTTCCGATATTTCTGTGGAATTGCGGAAATACGGTCGGGACCATTTGCGACATACCTTATGACGACCCACGGGAAAGCAAGCACCCCATGACGAATGACTGGCCAGAGATCGTGGATTGCCATGCAGCATTGGTCGTAGGCTCTGTTCGCCGAATCGTGGGAAACAATCACGACGCGGAAGACGTTGTGCAAGACGTGTTCTTGGAGGCATATCGGGTTTCTCGGAAGACGGAAATACGGAACTGGCCCGGATTCCTTCGACTTTTGGCCACGCGACGGGCGATTGACCGGCTTCGGATGCGCGGCACTCGCCCACTTGGGGCGCCAACAACAGAAGCAGCCGAGCTGCCCGACACTTCGCCGCAACCGCACCAGAATGCAGTAGCCCGCGAACTCGCCGAGCGGCTGCGCGGCGCGATCACGTTGCTTCCACCGAGTCAGGCCGAGGTATTCTCCATGCGATGCTTTGAGGAGATGACCTACGAACAGATTGCCGACGCTCTTGGAATGAGTTCCAACGCGGTTGGGCTCGCGCTGCACAAAGCACGTTCTCGATTGCAGGCATTGCTTGCTGACGAAATCACAGCCGGAGACTTGTCATGAGTGCGAAAGAATCACCCCCTGAACGGAACGACGTGCTGGCGGATGCGATTGCCGCAGTGCAAAATACAGGCGTTGAGGACGCGTTAGTCGAACGTTGTCGCCACACTGCACTCGCGATTGCTGATGAAGAGCCTCGCAAGAGTTTACCTTTGAAGGATGACCGTTTGTTATGGTTCTTTCCTCTTGCGGCCGCGGCGTCGGTGTTGCTCATGTTCAATCTGCTGCAAGCCTACGCCCGTCTTCCTTCGTCGGACCGCGAGTTGGCAGCGATACACATCGACGCCGACTCAAATCGGCTCTACGTTTATTCTGATCTTCGTTTAGAACCTGCCCCATCACCCGATTCTGATCAACAGGACTGAATCATGAAAAAGCTATTCGAAAGATACCTGCCGATATTGCCGTTCATCACGTTTATTCTCCTGGCCATTCAAGTGCTTGTCACGTGGTGTTTCGTGGGATTGGTTCATTACGACTCCCAAAACAGGATATTGCCCAAGGAAACTTATCGTGCTGAACTGGTTACAGCCGAGGACTACGCGAAGCTTCAAGATCGTTCACTCCAGGAGGTAAAGTTGAGCAACGGATCAAGAGTGTTGGACCGGCAGCCGGTTTGGTATAAGAGGGCATTGCCAAATTACAAGAAAGTTGGCGACCACTACCTCCTCGTCAGAACGGTAGGCACCGCCCACTATTATCGTCGCTGGATCGAGGACACTGTCCCGCTGATGCTACTGATAGCCTGGGGAGTATTCATAACCCGATGGGATTTGCGTCGACGCTTTGCGAAAACCAACGGGTAGCACGGACAGTTCTCCGCAGAGGACGTTGCCCTTGCGATAGACTCGTATTCGGAGAACTGTCCGTGTCGCGAAGCGACAAGAGGATCGGTGGCGGCGAGAAGGCCCTCTTGTGGCTGCGCCACACGGACACATTTGCCGAACTAGCGTTATTTGGTGGCAGCGCGTTCTGCGGCAAAGTGTCCGTGCTACCCGGTTTGAAGTCGCGGTCGGGCGTGTGAAGAAGGGTTGATAGAGCCCAGTTAAGCCTCTTAGCCATCCAGGCGTTACGAGGCCCCAGCGGTCACCGAATTCCCATCTTCTGGTTTGTTGCCCCCGGCAAGCTGCTTTACCCTACTTTCTCGCTCCTTTTTCCGGGAGTTGGTTCCGTAGACAAAAACACCGGCCAGGGTTGCAACTGAACCGCCCGCGATGATCGTGCCCGCCGCGTCGTGGTCCTGGGATACTAACCAAATACTTCCGGTAATACAGACAAAGGAAAGTACAAATCCGGCCGCAAGGCCCCAATAGGACCGCTTGACATCCTCACGCGTTACGTGCTTTTCCATCTCGATGCGATGATTGGACTGCTTTTCAAAAAGCGCGATGATTGTTTTCGCCGCCCCCGGAACAATATCGTCGTATTCTCTCAAGACGGCGGGCGCGGGCAGAGGGCCCGAATGGTGTTGAGTAACAACCGTTTGCGAAGTTGTGACCATGCGATGGTTAGCCTGATCCCCGCCCAACTGATAGTCTACCGGTTGGGTCGGCGGTCGTTTTGCAAGCTGTTGATTCTTCTTCCGAAGCGTATTCTTCTGAGGCTTCTTCTTCCGAGACATCCGTTCCTCATGCAACTAAGATTCAGAAGGTCCTTCTTGGAGAGCCCGCGTTAAGTCTTCGCCGATCGCTTGGCAGTCCGACTCGATGGCCAGAGCATCCGCCTGCTCAGGCGTCAGAGCGCGATTGTATTCGTTCAACGTGGAACCGAAGTCGAGAATGCGACTTGCGCCTTCCAGGAACGACGGCCGGGCGTACAGGAGAGGGGAGAAATCGTCCACTTCAAGGCCTTGGGGTTGGCGGCTTGGGGCTAAACGCCTCCACTCGATTATATCGCCAAATTGGCCCATTGAGCAACGGCTGACTTACTCGAATTCGCAATAAGGCGAGAAATTGCCTCAGTCTAGCCACAAAAAGACCTTCGCAGTACCCGCGGCTGGGGGGTGCCTCTCGGGCCTCGCTCAAAACGCCTGCCGCGAAGCGGGTAGCAGGGCGTTGCGGAGTAGGCGTAGGAAGGCGGGTTGGTGGAAATCGGCTTCTTGGCCTAGGGACGTGTGGAAGGTTTGGCCACTGGCGTGCATTTGCGCCCAGGCGACCGGCTCGGTGTGGCCGTTTTGCGTGCCGATTAGCAGCGTTAGGGCATCTGGGGCGATGCGAGTTTCAATAAGCGGACCGCTTGCAATGAATGGGCCTACGCCTGCGAGGATAGGATGGTTGACGGCCTCCTCGGCTGCTTGCACTTCGATCGAGCCAGGGTCGTAATCGTTCGTCAGCAAGGCGTCGGGCCGTTGCCATTGGGCCGGTAACTTGCGGCCGATGATCGACACGCCGCCCCGCGTCGGGTCGATTAGCAGGGTGCGGTCATATTCTTCGCCGAGGATCGCTTCCCACGGATCGACTTCCGCCGGGCAAAAGGTCCTTTGGCAACTGAAACGGCGATCGGCGGCCAAGTAATGTTCCAGTAGGCAGAGCGATTCGTTGGCCGGGCCGAGCGGAGCGCCGGCAAGGCAAACCCGTAGCGGCGCGTTCGGGCTGCAGCCTTTCGGTCCGCCCAAGACGACCGACACGCCGACCGACCGATGGGCCGCGTGCATGAAGAATCGGCGCGTGGAAAGGCCGCGGTCGCTCATGGGGCAATCCTGAAACAACGATTCGTAGAAAACAGCTCGTCAAACGCCATTATCCGCGGTGGGCGATTGCGTGTCTACGATTGCCCCTGCTGAAAGAGAGAAGAAGTCGGTTTGGCGGTCGACTTGTTCGCTTGGCGAAGGGTTTGTGGGATTGGGAAGGGGGTTGGGTTGGTGGGAGTTTGGGGGTCGGTTTGGTCGAACGGACGAAAGAAAAAACGTCGGGCAAGCCCGACCGCTAAACGGCGAATGGGGTGGTTGATATTACTCGTCAGTTTCGGCGGGTTTTTTTGACGAGCGTTTGCTGGTCGGTTTTCTGGTTCGGCGGGACTTCTTCTTTTCCAGGGTGAGCGGTTCGGCCAGTTCGATGGAGAGTTTGCTGGCTTGGGCCAATCCCATGCGGCCGGCGAACATCTTTCCTCGCGTGATCGAGATCTTGTCACCCTTCTTATCGAACGAGTAGGCGGCAATCGCGACATCGAGTG
>CAYYOX010000011.1:0-28110 GCA_964473065.1 uncultured Planctomycetaceae bacterium
CTTCCCGTTACTCGCCAGCTTCGGTTCCAGAAACCGCACGGCAGCGACCAGTTCTCGGTCGATTTGGCCGAATTGCTCGACCAGTTTGCCTTCGACTGAGAAGGCCAACACGACCTGATGGCCGTGCTCGTCGGATAGCATATAGTAGCTCCACTGGATCGGCAGGTCGGAGACCGTACCTCGGGCTACGATCCGATAGACGCGGTAGTTGGCGTCGTTGACCCCTTGGCTGGCCTCGGTGAACTCGCCAAAACTGTCGCCTAAGGTGCGACGGACGTCCTCTTGAAACTTCTCGAGCGTAATCTGCTTCTCGGCGGCCGTCTTTGGCAAGGGCGAGACCTTGCACTGGGACAGATACTCGCCCCGGTCGATCATCCGCAACACGGTCAGGTCGTGGCGATCGGCCGTGATGAACCAACGTCGATCGTGGGCTACGGTCCAGCCCCCCTGATGCGACTCGTGCTGCAGTTTGGTTGCCCCGGCCGGGTTCAGCGCGAGGCCGTTGACGACCTTGTCGCTGAGTGCGTCGTACTCGGCTTTCGGCGTGATTTTGATCTGAACTCGAGCCACAGCATCGAACCCGTCGGCCACGGCGCTGGCGTTGCGGCGTTCCTTGACCAGGATTCCAAACCAGTTGATGCGCTGCGTTTTTCGGCTGAAGCGGTACTTGGCCTTGAGTCGGACCTCGGTGGTCACCCCGTGGATGGCTCCCGCCACATGACCTTCCAGATGGATCAACGCGGATCGCTCGTTGAGCTCGGCCAGCCGGCTTTCGACCTTGCTCTGGCCCACGCTGTCGAGCCCCAGCAAGGCGGCCAGCAGCTCGGGCGAATGTTCCCAGGTGTCTCCCACCGCAACCTTGCGGCCGGGCAAAAAGTCGTCCAGCAGCAGCGTATTACCCAGAGTGTCGACCACCTCCAACTCCTCGCGCGTGAGCGACCCTTGCGGAGAGAACAGAGTCGCCGTGTGGCCGTCGTATTGCGTGGCGATCAGTCGTCGGTCGTCGCGGAGCGTGGGCTTGAACCCGTCCTGGCCGACCTTCACCACGGCCGACGCCTTTTCGTAGTAGCGGACTGATTCGGCCGGATGGTCGGCGTCGGCGGTCGGTCGGAGCGTCCGTTCGGCATAGGTAAGATTGCAGACGACGCTCATCTTCTCCCGACTGACTTTGCCCTCGGCCGAGTCCGACACATCGCCCCCCACCTCCAACAGGATCTCGATGAGATCGATCTGGCCCGCTTTTCGAGCGCTGCGGAGCAGACAGTTCTCTTTCGCTCGAACCTCGCACGGCAGGCAGCAAGCCGACAACAGGATAAGGATGGGGGTAGCACGCAGGATAGGAAAGGCTTTCATGGCACATCTTTCAGGACGGGGCAACTCCGAGAACATTCGACGGTAATCGCTAGATCGACTCTAACGGTCGGCAAAGTTCAGCGGAAAATGCCGGTTATCGCCCAACCAAGCCATTCGCCCCAAACAGCCGAAGCACCGATAGCTACATTCGCCAGAACGCGGGCAACGCTAGCAGCCCGTTGAAAAAGGGGAAATACCTTGGAAAGGGCGCCATGGGCGGCTTTTTCCGGGCATTCAGCAAGGGCGGACAAGCCGACCGTGGCCTTTCTGAAAGATTCGGCTGGGATTGCCTTGGTTTGGAAGTTGTTTCCCTAACTTGTTGGCTTTACCGGGGTTGCGCTGGCGAAGTTGCCGGGCGAGCCCCTTGCCACTAGGGCCGGGGGCGACCACGAAACCGCTGGGACATTCGCTTGGCTTCCTTCTCGTCGACGAAACCGTCGCGGTTGGCGTCCATGAAATCGAAGCGATCTCTTAGTCGACCGGAGGCCTCTTCGCGACTGACCATCCCGTCGCCGTCTTGGTCGTCGCTCATGATGCGATCGACCAGCCGCTCGGCAGAGCCGCCGCCGGGGAACATGCCGCCAGGACGACCACCACCCGGACGACCACCACCCGGGCCGAAACCTCTGCCGCCGGTCCTGCCCGCACGGGGATCTTGCTGAAGATGGATCGCGTATCGTTGCGTGACCGGCTTGCACCAGCCCTGCTCGTCGCTACAGGCGAAGTACTTGACGGTCAATTCGATCGGTTCGAAGAAGTTCGCCTTGTCGATGTCTAGGAGGAACTCTCGCGGATCGATGTCCGAGGGCTGTTCGACCTTCGGCCCGCTGGCCGATAGCGGTGAGAGTGTGGTATCGCCCGGCGGGGTCAGTTCGTATTGCAGCGCCTCGACGAGGTTGTTCCAGTGGACATGGTGGATCGGGTCGAGTTGAAAGCGGAGATACATTTTGCCCTTGCCCGTTTGCAGCACCTGCGGCTGAACCTCCGCCTGAAGCTTGACATAGAACGGCCCTAGCCCAATCGACTCTGGCCCGATCTGTGGTTCGACCTTCAGCGGCACCATCCCCTCGGGCACTTCGATTGGCGGAACCACGCCGGTCGGGGATTCCTTCGGGGGCGCGGCCGAGGTCGTTGAGTCCAAGTCGGCAACGCGCGTGGGACGATCGACCGGACCGACGAGTTCTTCCAGGTCGCGGCGAAGCTGCGGCGGATTGCTCCAGGCCCGCATGCGGACGATCTTTCCTTCCGGGCTGATCACGTACTCCGAATTGGCGGCGCTGCCCAGCGCACGCGTCAGGTCGCCATCCATGGTGTCACAGAGCCAGGTGAACTTCGATCCGAGCTTGGCCCGAGCCTCGTGGACGTGTAGGAGCCGTTCCTTCAGCGAGAACGGGCGGAGGTATCCGTTCATTCCCGGATGGGCCAAGGCTTTGTAGACGTAATAGAAGTTCACGCCCTTCGGGGCGTAGTCCCGGTGCAGAGTCTCCAAACTGGAGACGTTCCTGAGGAAAGGCGGTCAGGTGAGGCAGCCGAAGACGAGCACCGAATACTGCCCCTTCAGCCGGCTCAGCTTGAACTGCTTCCCGTCGGCGTCGTAGAGGGTCACGTCGGGCAAGGGGTCGCCGGTTTGCACTCTCTGGCCCTGTCGGCTGCGAGCCAGATTACCCCAGACGATCAGATACTCGATCATCGCCGCCGCCCCATCGCCGTCGGTATCGAACTGCTTGAAGATCTCGCGGGCCTCCTGCTTGTTCTCGACCTTCGAGTTGGCGACGAACTCCTCTTCGGTCAACCGGCGGTCTTGGTCCGCGTCGATCTTTGCGAAGATTTGTTTCGCTTCGTCGGTAATAATGCGATTTTCGACGTATTCTTGCTCGGTGAGGATGTCATCGCTGTTACGGTCGGTCGCCCGAAAGATCCCCGCGCGGCTCTCTTTGGTCAGATACGTACCCTGCTCAACGTATTCCCTGCGGGTGAGCTTCCGGTCGCCGTCGCTGTCCAAGCGGGCAAAGATGCGTTTGAACCCCTGGATTTGCTCCTTGGAGAACGCGGCCGCCCCTTTGGCGCCGAGCATTTTCAGCACGGGCGACGGTCGATCGCTCCGCGCTGCCCGGGTGCCTGAAGGCCCCATCGCAGCAAACTCTTCCTTGGAAACCGCCCCATCGCCATCGGCATCAGACTGTGCGAGCCGCTGCCACATCATCGCGGGCAGCTCTTCTTGGGTGAGCTTTCCATCGTCGTTTTCGTCGAATCGCCCAAAGATCTGCGCTGCGCCGGGCCTTCTCATTCGCATTGCCCCGCCACGGGACGGCGGTTGCGCAGCAAGGTCGGCGGCCCAGAGCAGCGTGACGCCGATGGCCGGTAGCAGGAAGTGCGTTAGGCGTAGGATATTTCGCATCGTTTTGGTCCTTTCATCTTGAGCGACAACTGCCTTGAAAAACTACCAAGCTCCCCAAGGGACTTGTAAAGGAATTACTTCCCGATTTCGGAGTTCAGTCGTTTAGCCGTCGCCGGCACGGCGATGAGATTGGAAGTCTAGCCCTCGCCGCCGTGCCGGCCACGTACGATCGTCTGGTTACCGTTCGGCCACTATGTTCGGCTCTGCGGCGATCAATTCTTTCATGCCCGGCGTGGGATCCTTGCGCATGCGGTTCCAGATCTTGCGAGTTTCGCCCAACAGTGCCTGGTAGTCGGGATCGGACGTATCGGCGAAGACCTCGGGGCTACACTTCCCCCAGCCGCCCGCTTTGACGGCCAACGGCGCCAATAGGTAGAGGCTTTGCTGGGGATCACGAGGATGGACCCAGCCGGGCTGGGCCAGGCCGCCTTGATGCCCAAAAGGCGGAAACCCGGCCAGTTGTTCATCCGAGGGACTCGACGAGTAGACCGCGATTTCCGAGGCGCCGGGGTTAGCGCCCGGTGCGTGGGAATTGAGGAACTTGAGTCTGATCTTCCGCACGCGACGCTTCTCGACTGCGATCCGCTGCGGTCCGTGGATCGCTCTGAAGGCGCCCCCGGTGGCAGGCGCGGCGTCGTCGTCGAGATAGACCTCGTAGTCTTTCCAGCCCTCGTTGAGCATCGAGCCGGTGCGTGCATAATAGACGATCTGGGCCACTTCCACCGGATCGGCCCATTGCAGGGTGAATTCGGCCTGATCTTTCGCCGTTGGCTGGTGGACAGCCCAAGCTCGCCTACTATCGTTACCGCCACTCTCATCCGGCAACTGCCCGTCGACCGCGAAATGGGCCGCGTAGTCGCCGTTGAATTCGGAGGTTGCCGAGACGGTTGCCTTTGGTGCGAGGTTCTCCGGCCCCGCCGAGGTGTCGTTATGGCACGAGTCACAGCGGCGTTGCGTAATGGTCTTGATGGCCTGCATGTCGGCCGGTTGCGGCCGGTAACCCCAGCGTCCCCAATCGTGCACACTGATGAACGAGCCGAGATACAAGCCGTTCATGTCGATCCAGGTCATCAGCCTAAGCCAGTCGTCTCGATCCAGATTCACGTCTTCGTGTCCGTCAAGCAGCAACTTAACTAGTGTGCTCTGCGCCGAGCCGTACTGATACGGCTGGGTCACCTGGAAGTCACCGACTTTATCGGCACGGGGAACGTACTTCGTCAGCGCATCGTAACTCGTATTGTGGGCCGTGAGATGGGCCGCGCCGGTGAGGCCTCCGAACAGATCCAGGTTCCCGTCCGGCGCCAGACCGCTGTGGCATCGCGTGCAATGTCGGTCCAGGACCGGCTGGACGTCGCGGAGGAAACTGATCGGGTTCGCACTACCCCAGGACGGCGGTTCGGGCACGGACGGCGCCCGGGCGCCGGCCAGGGTGGTAGACGCCGGCGGGGCGCCGATTTGGGTCTCGTGGCAGCCGGTGCAACTGCGTTGTTCGCCCGGCTGGAAGCTTACCAGGCTTCGCATCCGGCGAACTTCGATAAAGTTCTCGTCCAATGCCTGGAAGTAGACGCCGATGTCGGCCGGCACCACAAAGTGGGCCGATCCGTCGGCCTCGACCGGCACCAGGCCCAAGGTCCGCTTGATCGTCCAATCGTGTTCGGTCGTGTAGCGGCTGGCCCCTTCTTTGGTGTACGGCCAGGGCATCGACTCGTTGATCCGCAGATACTTCACCGAGCCGCGCGGGGCGCTCAGGCCCTCGTAGACATCGGTGAGAACCAGCGTGGCGTCACTCTTGCTCGGGTCCGTATGGTCCTGCAAGATCGGAGGCATCCGACGGGCGGCCAGCGGGACGGGTGAGAAGCACGAGGTGTTCGGGTCGCGGTGGATCAGTTCCCGATTGCCGAACACGTCGATCAGATAGATCCCATATCCCTCGGCCCGGGTCATGTCGCCGGTCGGATTGTAGGAGACCAGAAAGTAATTCTCCGAGATCGGCCAAGGCGTAGTGTAAAGGCCGATGCCGCCGACGCCGCCTTCGGGGACGGGCACGCCGTTCATGCCGCCTTCGAAGGGCGAGACGCCCGGCGTGACGATCTCGATCGCTTCGGCCGCCTTGTTTCCCCGTTGGAAGTTCACTCGCACGATCGCCCCCGCGGCGTTAGTGTGGTGTCCGGTAGCCACGGCGGCTATCTTGTTGGTGCCGGGGATCGCGCGGCCTTCCTCGATACCCAGCGGCAGGTTCAGGTGTTGCTTGAAGAGCGCGTCCTGCCCGGTCCCGTCGGGGCGGCTGACCCAAAGCGATTGCGTGTAGAGCCAGTGCCGTTCGTGATATTCCCAGTGCGTGTAAAAGATCCGCCCGTCGTTCAGAACTCGCGGGAAGTTGTCGCTGTCTTTGTTGGAGATCAAGCGGCGCACGTCGCTCCCGTCATCGTTCATGGTGTACAGGTTCACCAGCACCTCGGACCACGGGTGCGGATCGCATTGGGCGTTGCAAGCGCAACGTTCCGAAGCGAAGGCAATCCTCCCGCCGGGTAGGTAGCAGGGGTCGATGTCGTGCCAAGCGGTGTCGGTCAGTTGGCGGATCTCTCCGCTGGCCAGTTCCATGTCGTAGATGTTGGCGTGGCCTTCGGTGACGTAGCAGTCGTATTCGAAACGGACCTCCGGCGCCGGACGCTTGACCTCGGAATTCCAGAACCCGAACACCACCCGCCGCCCGTCGTACGAGAGGTCATACCCGCGAACGAGTCCCTTGCCGAGCCGGCCTCGCAACAGCGGCTTCAGCTCTGCGTCCGGCCGCAAGGCGGTCAATACGTACAAATCGCCGCCATCGTGCGCCGGCTCGTCCGCATATCGGTGCGACGGGAATTGGTGCCGGTGGAAGTTCATGGTCCGCTGCGTGTACCGCTTGTAGAAGAGGATCTCGCGGAAGGCCAGCAAGGGATTATTCAGAGCCAAGTCGCGCACTTGCCCGTGGGCGTCGAGATAAAGCTGTCGGACCGCCTCGGCGTTGCCGGCCAGCGACGGCGCATCGAGTCGCTGCTGCAAGGCGTCCAGCCGAGCTGCCGCGTCAGTCGATCCGGCCGACTGACGTCCGTAATCGTCCAGCAGCGCCTGGCCCCGCTTCAGTACCGCGACAATCTTCTCGATCACTTTTGCATCCATCGGCGATTGGATGTTGAATTGATCCAACTCCAGCCAATTCTGGATGACCTGGCCGTGGGGGAGGTTTTGCAAACTTTGGGAAGCCTGCTCGGCCGCGAAATACAGTTCGGCCAAGCGTACGGCATCGCTCTGCTGCGCAGCCAGATCGGCACGGGCCTGTTGCAATCGGGCCAACGCTGGCGCCAAGTCGTCTTCAGCAACCTTGGCGGCCCGCAAGAACTTCAGCCAGGCGTCAGCTCGCGTCAGGGCTGCCTTGGCGCCCTGAAGCAATCGGGCCGCAGTATCGGCGTCTCTGCTTGCGGCGGGCCAGATTTTCATCAGGTCCAATCCGTCGCGGCCCAGCGCGGTAAGGCCCGGGAAGGCGCTTGGATGTTTCCGAGTGATCGCTTTGGAAACCGTATACCGCACGGCATCCGCCGGCCCCGCGCCGTAGAGAAAATGCCATGCCGCGTACTTGCGCAGGCCGTGCACCTTCACCAGCAGCCGATTCTCGCCGGCCGTAAGCGGCAGCAGCAGGGCCTCTTGCGGAGGCCAACCGCCGCCCAGCCAACCGTCTCCCGGCCCGCGGTCTATGAGTTGTTTTCCATTGAGCCAAACGGTAAGCCCGCTGGATCCGCGCATCGCGGCGGCGTAGGTTCGCGACTGGGCCGAAGTGATCGTCCGGCTTAGATAGAAGGTCCCGTCGGCATCGCGGCCCTGGCACAGGCTGTGCAGGTCGAAGTTGGCGCCTACGGGAATATCAACCGGCTTCCACGCCAATTGCTCCGCTTGCCGGCCTCGATAAACCACGTCCGGATCGACTGCTTCGCCCGGCTTGGATTCGGGTGCGAAGGGGAAATCGAAGTTGGCGCGATCAAACGGTCCCACGACAAGCCAGGGACCCTCGGTCGGCGCCGGTAAGGCGATGTCGGTGACCATCTCGCGTGCCGCATCATGCCAAGCCACCCCAGTTGCCGCCTCGAGTGTGCCGTTGAAAACGATAAAACCGACCACGAGTAAGGATGCCGCGAGTCTCATCTTCCATGTCCTCCAAGGTTCGGGGTACTGGTCGAGGGATGCCGCCTACGTCAATTGGTACCAGCCCGAGCTCTTCCTGTCAACCTGCTTTTGACGATACCCGGGATTTCGGCTATATTGAGCTTGTCTACGAGTATCCACCCCGGGCTTGATGGCTGGTCGCCGTGCAGTAAGGACATCTTGTCGCACGGCAGGAGAACGATCGCATCCAAGAAAGAGAGAACCGAAATGCGTGCAACGCTTAGCACAAGAGGCAGCCTGTCGCTAGTCTTCATTCTTGCTATGGGAGGAATTTCCGACGGCGGGGAGAACTGGCATCAGTTGAAATTCGACTCTCGGCACTCGGGAAACGTTGCCCAGCGAAGTGTGAGCACTCCGCTGGGATTGATTGCGGCGGCGCCGATGACCGACGCAGTCTTTACGGCGCCGGTGGTTGCCGACGGTCGAGTCTACGCGATCGACGGAGCAGGCGTTGTGCATGCTTTGGATGCCGACACGCTGGATGCCGTCTGGAGTTTCGCCACGGCCGGCGGTAAAGCCAACTGTAATAATGTCTCGTCACCGGCGATCTCGGGCGGTTATCTGCACGTGGGGACCATGGCCGGAACCTACTATGTTCTGGATGTGGCCAATGGCAGCGTAATCCGCAAGATCGAGTGCGGGGAACCGATCTTCGGTGCGCCGGTTGTCGGAAACGGTCGCGTATACTTTGCCACGCTCGGCTCTGTTGTTCATGCCCTGCAACCGGACGGGACCGTCTGTTGGATCTGGGACATGGTTAAGGAGAAGATCCATTTCAACGGCGATCGATGGGACCCGGAAAGCTGGTACGACGCCCGAAAAGCGACTGGCTGGCCCACGAACCGACGCGATCACTTCTGTTGCACGCGAAGCCCCGTCTTGGAGGGCAAGACGCTGGTCGTGCCGGCCGGCGGCACGGTCGTGTGGCTCGACGACGCCGGTGATCGGGCCGTCTGCCGTGGAACCTATTACAGCACTCGGGAGTCGCCGGTCACGCTGGGCCTGAGCCTCGGCGAAGACGGCCGAGTGTACCGACAGTGGCACCGGCGCGATAACAATGGAAGCGTTGAAATTCTACGGACTGTTGACGACAAGTTGCAAGTCGAGGTTACCCCCGGCACCGCCACCAGCTACTCCGGTTCCCAGTCGCTGAGCTTCTCTTCGGTGAGCCTTCGCGGCACAGACGTCTATCGATGTCGTCCTGAACAGAGGTTTGGGTTCTGCAAGCACTCGGAAGACGGCACAACGGAATACTTAGGCGGTGCTCCGTCGATCGCCTCACCGATCCTGCTGAAGGACTCAGCCGTGTTCGGGGGCTGGGATGGTCGTCTGCACGTGGTTCCGCTTTCCGGCAATGGCGGGCCATGGTCTTTCCAAACTGCTTTCGGTAAGGCGATTACGGCGCCCGTTGCGGTCTGCGACGGCCGCGTGTATTTCGGCTGCGAAGACGGATATCTCTATGCCTTGGGGCCCAATGGCACGGCATCACGGCCAACCAAAGACCTCGGCCTGTCGACTATTCGCAGCCCGATGACCGGCAAACTTGCCGATCCGCAATACGACTGGTTCACCAGCTTTGGGAATCTATCCAACACGAACTCGAACGCTCAGGGGCTGCGGCCGCCGTTGAAAATGAAATGGATTCGCCGGTTCGAAGGCACCTGTAAGCATTTCTCCGTGTGTGGCGCCGGGCGGATGTATACGCACACGGCCGAGGGCCAGATCTTTGCCGTGGAGCAGGAAACGGGGCGACTGCTGTGGCGACGCTATTTTCCGGGCGTACACGTCTCATTCACCTCGCCGCTATTTCATCGGGGGCGCCTTTTCATTCCACAGGCCGGGATTGGGCAAAGTCGACTTCGATGTCTCGATGCGGCGACCGGCGAGCTGCTATGGGAGGCTCCGTTCTCCGGCACACCCAGTTGGAACCGGCAGTTGCCGCCCATTCCTTACAAGAACCTGCTGATCTATCAGTTCAGTTCAGCCAAGGTGCCGGCCAAGCAATGGTTGTTCGAACATCAAAGCACGTTCGGATTCTCGAAAGACCAAAGGCCGTTGCTGCGGGCCTATGACATGGATACCGGGAAGGAAGTATGGACAAAAGACTTTTCAGAACATGGGGCCGGCGGCGATGACGCGGGCATGTGTCTGATGGACGATACGCTTTACTACTCTTGCTACTTTGGCGGCAAAGGCCCGCTGGGCCTTACGGCGGCGATTGAACCCGAAACGGGCCGCGTTTTGTGGTCGACCACCGACTATTCCGCGCACGCCGGATGCACCGTATCGGGCAGCGACGGGCGACTCTACCTCGGTGGATACAACCCGGTCGAAGGCAAAACCAACCGCGTCTGGTGCCTGGATGCTAAAGATGGTTCGTTGATTTGGAAGTCGGACCCGCTGAGCCGGGCAATTCACGTGGTCACGATCGGCGAGCGGTATCTGTTTACCCACTCGCAATACTACAACGGCTACGCGATCGACAAGCAAACGGGAAAGATCCTCTCCGATAACCTCACGAAGGGCTACCGTTGCACTCGCTTCACACTTTCGGAGCCGTATCTGTTGGGCCCCAACCTGGATCTGTTCGACTTTTCGGATCCCAAGAATGTGAAGCTTGTCTCCTGTGGTCCGCCCGTGGATTTGTTGGTGTGTTTGGGTGCGTTCGTCTCGAACGGGCGCATTTTCCACACGACCAACGGCACCGGGTTGCAATGTTCGGCCGTTTATGGCGAGGAGGCGGAAACGCTTTCCCCGCCATGGCAGCGCGACTCGAAATGAGCTTCAGACGCGAATGAAGGTCTTTTTGCGGTACATGTAAAGCAAAATCAGCCAGATCACGAGCAGCGCAGCCGCCGCCTTGAGCAGTTCGCCGTAGGAACCCAAGTGGCCGGCCAATCCGCCGACAAGCGGATCGCTGATGTGCCGCAACTCGATCAAGTGCGTGGCCATATAGACGGCGATCGCGTTGGCGCCGATTACCATCAGAGGAAACGCCCAGCGGCGCCATCCGATCACGTCGATCACGGCATAGAAGATCGCCAACAGCAGGAAGCTAAAGCCTCCGGCCCAAAGCACCATGGAACTGTTCCAGATGTGCTTGATGATCGGCAACCAGATGCCCCAAGCCCATCCGGCTCCCAGACACCCGACGCCGATCAGTGTAAGCCAGATGACTTTTGCCCAGGGTGACCATGCCGATCGCAACAACTGCCCGGCGAACACTCCCAGCATCGTGGTCGCTACGAATCCCATGCTGCTTAAGATCCAGGTGTAGGTGGTGCCGTCCTCGAAAGGCGTGAGGATCGCCCGATCGATGTGCAGGGCCAGATTCTGCTGCGGTTCGAGAGTCCCGGCTTCACAGCCGCCAAACGGGACCAGCATCAGCAAGGCCCAATAGCCAAGCAGCAAGCCGCCGGTGGCCAGAACCTGCCCGATGGTGGGCAAATGAAGCAACAGAATGGCGCCGACAAGATAGCCCACGGCAATCGCCTGCAGCGTGTTGCTTAAGATGTGCAGTTTCGAGCAGTCGAACTCGAGCAGGTGACCTTGTGCGACCATCCCCAGGACGAAGAGTACGACGGTCCGTGTGATGATCTTCCGATAGAGACGCCCCGTACTGTGGCCCTGTTGCTTGCGTTTTGCGAACGAGAAGGGCATGACCACGCCGACAACGAACAGAAAGAGCGGCATGATCATATCCCAAGCCGAAAAGCCGATCCATTCGGGATGACCCAACTGATACTCGATCGCCTCGGGAATCGGATTGGCAAACAGGACGAACACGCCCAACAAGACGTTGCGGCCGCCGACAATCCAGAGCATGACGAAACCACGCAGAGCATCGATCGATAACAGGCGCTCGTCGCCAGGCGTCGCGGCGTCCGAAGAGTTCGCATTTGCGGTCATTATGATCTCCGTGATTCAAGGAATGTCTTGCGTTCTTGTCCCGCATATAAACGGCGGTGATCCGTTTGTTTAGCCGCCGCCGGTACGGCGGTGAGGGCCAGATCTCCAATCGCATCGCCGTGCCGGCGACGGCTAAACGAATCATCGCCGTGCCGGCGACGGCTAAACAGGACAAGTTCTTAGTCTACCCTCCTCCTTTTGGAAAAGTCAACCGGACGCACTACACCACCAGGAAATCCGCAAAGTCGGTTTTGTGGAGTGGTGATTGCTGCGATCGGTCCTTTGCCGAACCGATCTCGACCGGATCGCTGCTTGAAGAGATGATCGACATGGCGGGCCTGGCCTTCTTCACGACTTGCTCGAAGTTCCTCCACTCGGTATGCCATGTGCGTCTCGGTGGTCTACTGCGATACTACTATCGCGGCGCGGCATGAACGGCGTTGAAGCGTTGCGAGTTTTTCTCATGCCATACTCAACGCTGCGCCCTACCGGGTCGGTGACAGTTACATTATGCTGCAAGCCACTCTTACGCTGAGGTACGAAGCCCGACGTCGGCCGAAATCTGCCATACGCACGCCTGCAGACTCCTGGATTCCACGATACTTGCACTTCGTCGACGTTTTATTACCTTACCGGCAACGGGGCGGCGGAATCTGACTGTTCATTGACCGAACGCTCCGCCTGACCCGCGTCAACCATCTTCGTCAGAGCCGACAACAGGTCAGGAGAATCCGACTCTTCATCGACCGTTTCATCGACCGTTTCATCGACCGTTTCATCGACATCAGGCTTCGGCTGATCCTCGACAACCATCAGTGATTTGGGCGAGGCTTCTTCTGGGCATGTGCCCCCGCTGACGATTGGTGTATTATTCAGGGCATAATTGATGGGTCTCGGAGATCCTCGACGTTGATTCAACTTGGCGGCGTCGATATACGCTTTACCTGGCCACGATCCCTCTGACAAGACAACTCCGCAATAGTCGAGCAAGGTCCCATTTTCGAAATGCACGTTCCTGATAGCCAGCGCGAATTCGACCCTTGCATGGTAGTATTGGATTTCACTGTCGGCGGCGCGGCGTTGGGCATCCAAGAGTACGAAGAACTCGGTGCGATTGTCTTCGTAAGCGGCTTGCACAGCATCGAGCTGATCGATGGCCGCCAGATTCCGATTCTTGCCCGTCTCCAAGAGTGCGTAGGCGCGATAGGCATCGGCTTGAGCATTACTCAAGTCATGGATAACCTGCCGTTCTTGCTCTGTCAGTACGCCTCGATCTCGCGCTAGGCGAAGTTCTGCGTTTCGAACAGCAGAGTGCGCCTGACGAAAACCGATGGGCAAGGATAACTCCGCACCAAGTAACCACTCCTGGAAGTCACCGCTGGTGAGATCCATGAAGGCATTGTCGAACCGATTCTTACCTACACGATCAGATTCGATCAATCTATCGCCAAAACCTCGCCACCGATAGCGACCGACGAGGTCCAAACTTGGCAGCAGATGATTCTTACTGGCGATCAATTCCATTTCACGTTTCTTGACTTGCCACCTCTGTCGTCGCAATTCAACACGTTTGGCAAGAGCTTCAGAAGCGATTTCGTCCCAGTCAAAGACGACCGGTGCTAACGGTGGTTCGTCGGCGGGTCGGATCAATTGCCCGTCACTAAGCGGCAATCCGAGCAGGAGCCGCAACCTGCGTTCATGAACGTTGATGCCGGGGGATCCGCGAAATGTGCCGCCGCTGCTGCCGTTATTGGTGCGCGTACCCTCTAACAAACGGCCGGTCAAAGCGTTCTGGACATCCGCCTTAAAGGCAAAGTACTGCTCACGAGCCTGATGCTCCTTTTCAGCTTTTACGATTCCCGTTTTGAACTGGGCATCGATGCGACGCCAAGTTTCCAAGGCCGTGTCGCGGGCCCTGGCCTTGGCGTCGAAATCGCGGTAGGCGAAATAGAGATCCCAATACGCGTTTTCCACGTTGGCAATGAAATCGCGTACGCCGAGTTCAAAATCGGCGAGGCTGACATCCGTCCTGATGCGCGCAATCAGTACGCCGTTATAGATGCCCGCGTTTCCGCCAGGCCCGGCAATGCGATTGAATAATAGACCACCACCCTGCAAAAGGGGATGTCGGACCTCGGCTTCTAGATTGACGTTCCACGCGCTGGGGAATTCATTGCCAAGGGAGCTATTCTTGTCGAAGTCGGCGGTCTTGCGCAGTGTGAATTGGCTACCCGTGGCCGCCCGTTTAGTTAGCTGTGCCTGAAAGATATCAAAGTCTTGCTGGAAGAAGCCGCCGTCGCCTAAGAACTTGTTGTTCAGTCGACGGTCGTTCTTCTCGAAGAAGAGACTCGTCGACAACTCCGTGTCAAAGGCGCTCAGCGCACCTTCTGCGCCGAACTGCGCATCTGATTCTTGAATCCCTGGGCCGTAGAGGGTCCGTACGCTTTCCGGTGATCGGAGCACCGTTCCGCCGAGGTCTCGCAATATATCCGAGTTGGCCAGCGCATGGTGGATCGCTTTCTGCAGCGTCATAGGAAGATACTTGGGCTCAGAATCTTCGCGGATCGTACGCGGTTGCTCAGCGACTATCTCCTCATCGCTCGGCGCCAGCAGATCGGGATACTCAATCTCTGTCGCCACCGTTTCATAATGCGCCAGATGGGTGTCGAGGGGGACGAAGTCCGGTCCCATTGACAGGCACCCGGGCACTGCGGCTACCGCACTTGCCAAGAACCCTGCCAACCAAATGACTTCTCGTTTCATGGGTAGCCGTGTTTGTTTCAAAGCTGAACTGACAGTGGCGATCGATGCAAACACCCCACCCGTTCGGCGGGCATCTTCCCTTTTGCCTGGCCGAGGGCCTTTTACGGAAATGTTGGTTAACGAGACACGCATTACGCGGCCGTCATCAGGATAATGTGATCAGAAACGAACGTTCGAAGTCCCTTAATCGGCAACAGGGGGCGGTATATTCCCCGTATTCTTCTTTTTTCACGTAATCGGAAAAGTTTATCCTGACTTATTTTGCGCACATTATGCAGTCGAGGCATCTTTCAAACACTCACCCCCCGCACGAGCTGCCATCATGGGCGCCGCTGCCCCAAAACTCTCGTTGGTTGGCGTATCGGTCGGACGGTTTCAGCGTAAATCACGCCGCGAAGCGAGTATATCCGTCCAATCGGCCGTGGAAACACGCATTGCCCGATTCGGCAAATCGAGTTTCAGAGCCTCCGTGCTAGCAGAAGCGATGATATAATGGGCTATTATGGCTGCTGACCCGTCTCGCTTGAAACTAGAACCATGTGAGGAAGCATGGCACGAAATAGACGACTTGGTGGATGAAATCGCCAGGCTGTCGGAATCTGAGTCTTCAGCTCGAGACTTCTATGCCGAGTTGTTGAATCGCGTCGTCTCCGGGTTAGCAGCGGTTGGAGGAGTCGTATGGACACGCGGGCCGGGGGAAGACCTCTGTCCGGAGTACCAGATGAATCTGCCCGATACGCTGTTGGCTGAGGATCGGAACGAGGCGCGGCATCATCGCCAGGCGGCTGAATTGGTGCTGCGGTCCGGCCAAGCAAGAATTGTGGCCCCGCACACGGGTTCCGTTGGTGATGAAAGTGCAGTCAACCCGAGCGAGTTCTTGCTCGTCTTTTGTCCGTGGAAATTCGACGACGAGTCTGCCGGCGTGGTTGAAGTACTTCATCGTCCCGGAGCCAGTCCCAAGGCACAGCGAGGTTACCTTCGATTTCTCACGGTTATCTGTGAAATCGTGGCTGATTTCCACCGGCATCGGCAAGTGCGCGAGTTTCGAAACGGGATCGTCCAATGGAGACGATTCGAGCAATTCTCCGAGCGGGTCCACAGCAGCTTCGACTTGGAGGCGACGGCGTATCAGATTGCCAACGAGGGCAGGCGATTCGTCGATTGCGATCGCGTAAGCGTGTTGATCACGCGTGGGTCGAACTGCCGACTTGTGGCAGTTAGCGGGGTGGACACTTTTAATCCTCGATCCAACGTTATTCGCCACTTGGAGCGGCTGGCTGCCGCGGTAATAGTCGGGCATGGGTCACTCTGGCACCCCCAGGACCCGGAACGCCTGCCACCGGAAACCTCCGAACTCCTACATGCCTACCTGGATGACACTCACAGCCGCACGCTAATCATCGTTCCCTTGCAGGTTGATGATGCAGAGCAAGATCTCGGACCGCAGCACGCTCGAGGCGTCTTGGCTGTGGAGCAATTTCATGGGGAACTCGATGACGGGCTTCGTGCACGCGTTGACATGACATGCCGCCACAGCGCGTTGGCGATGCGGAATGCCTTGGAGCTCAAAAGTATACCCTTTGTGCGTCCGCTGCGCTGGCTCGGCAAGGCCCGCTGGTGCTTGCGAATGCGGAACTTACCCAAGACCTTGCTGGCTTTACTTGCGTTTATCGCGGTCGTAATTGCCTTGGCGGTGGTGCAAACCGATTTCGAGGTCGAAGCTCGCGGCAAGCTTCAGCCAGAGGACCTGCGTGATGTGTTTGCGCCGAGCGAGGGTGTTGTCATCGACTTGCGGGCCGTGCATGCGGAGACTGTTCGTGCCGGCGAGATCCTTGCCGTGCTGCGCACGCCGGAACTTGATCTTGAGTTCCAGCGTGTGTGGGGCGAATTGCAGACAGCTCAGAAGCGACTGACCGCTGTGGAGGCAGAACGGCTTCGGAATCCCCGCGAGATTGATAATCAGCAGCGACGTCGTAATCAATTGACAGCCGAGGAAGAAGAGCTCAAGGAGTTGGTTCGAAGCCTCCAGCGACAATACGAGATGGTGCAAGAACAACAAGCTCAATTGGAAGTCCGCAGTCCGGTCGACGGTCAGGTACTTACTTGGGATCTAACGCGGTTGCTCGAAGCTCGCCCCGTCCAGCGAGGGCAGGTTCTGATGAGTGTGGGGACTCTCGATGGTCCCTGGGTTTTGGAACTGGAGATACCGGATGATCGCATAGCGTACGTGCTTTGGGCGCAGCAGGAATCCGGCTCCGAGCTCGACGTGAACTTCATTCTGGCGACAAATCCCGGGATTGCATACGAAGGAAGTATCAAGAACATCGCTGGACGGGCGGAAATCACTGAATCCGGCGATTGTGCCGTGTTGGCAACGGTAAGCATTAACCGTGATGAGATTCCTGAGTTGATGCCGGGGGCAACCGTGGTGGCGAGAATCTATTGTGGCCGGCGCTCGATAGGATACGTTTGGCTGCACGACTTGTTCGAGGCTGTTTGGTCCTGGATCGCATTTTGACCTATCGAGGCCGGTTGTGTTGAGGTCAAGCGACAACGTGGTTGGCAAAACGTTACCTTGCTAGTTCATTCTTTGAGGAGTTACGAATGATGCAGTCTTTATTATTTATCCCTTGGCTAGTTGTCTTCGCCAATGCTGAGCAAACGCCCATAACCCTGGAAATCCCGTCAGCCCTTATCAAATTGACCGAGCAAGTGGACGTGCCAGCCAGAGAGGCCGGTGTGTTGGTGGAGGTCAAGGTGAGCGAAGGAAAGATGGTCGAAAAAGATGAGCTATTGGCACAAATCATGGATGTTGAGACTCGGCTTGCCAAAGAGCGGGCGCAGATCGAAGTAGAGATTGCTCGGAAGAAGGCTGAAAACGACATCAACATCCGCTTTGCCAAGAAATCCGCAGAAGTCTCCAAGGCAGAAATGCGCCGTGCAATGGAATCGATTAAGAAGTACCCCAAGAGCATATCCGACTCGGAGATGGATAGGTTGCGGCTAACGGTTGAGCAGGCCGTTCTGGAGATCGAACAGGCCGAGCGGGACTTTGAAATCGCTAAACTCACACTGCGACTAGAAGAGAACGATTGCCAATCTGCCGAAGAGTTGCTGAGTCGGCGAAAGATCCTGGCTCCCTTTAGCGGCGTGGTTGTCCAAATCAATCATCACCGCGGGGAGTGGGTAAAGCCGGGTGACATGGTCGTGCGAGTGTTGCGCATTGATCGACTGCGAGCGGAGGGTTTCTTGGACGCGAAAGAGGTGACTGGCGACCTGAAGGGCTGCGCGGTTAAACTCACTGTCGATTTGCCCGGCGAACGCGGCGTTGTGTTTCCCGGAAAAGTTGTCTTCGTCAGTCCGGAGATCGATCCCGTCAACACGCAGATTCACGTCTGGGCCGAAGTTGAGAATCGCGGCCTGCGTTTGCGACCGGGGATGCGGGCCAACATGAGCATCGAAGTACCACAAACCGATTCAACCCCGACACCCTAAGCTTCGCACGAGATCCTTTGCACTCCGGGCATTTCCGATAGCGCGGTTAGTTTATTCGCTGTGACGTCATAATATGGTTCCCTCAGATAATCTGTCGCTTTCAGCAACGACTCGTCACTTGGCGCTTCGCATGCGACCCGATCTCGTGGTGCATCCCCAGCAGCTTGGATGGCGTCGCTACTGGGTCATCAAAGACCCTGTGGCGCTGACTTATTTCCACTTACGTGACGAGGAACACGCCATCCTGAAAATGCTCAACGGGCAGACGAACCTGACTGAAATCAAGCGACACTTTGAGCAGACATTTGCGCCCCTTCAGATAACCTTTGAACAAATTCAAGCGTTTCTCGCCAGATTACACGAGTGTGGACTGCTGCTCGCGGAGCCATCCGGCCAGGGAGAGCAGTTGCTGCTACGGCGACGACGGAGGCGGCGGAAAGAGCTGTTTCAGTCATTGACGAGTGTTCTTGCCATCCGCCTCTACAGCATTGACGCCGAGCCGGTTTTGCGCTGGCTCTATCCTAAGTGTCGCTGGATGTTTTCCGCTCATTGTTTGGCCGGTTCCCTTCTCGTGTTGTTTGCCGCGGTGACTCTGATGGCCGTACAGGTCGACACCTTGAAAGCGAAGCTGCCTGATTTCTACACATTCTTCAACGCGCACAACATAATCTGGCTGGCGGTGGCTCTAGCATTGGCAAAAGTCTTGCACGAGTTAGCGCATGCTCTGACATGCAAACATTTCGGGGGTGAATGCCATGAACTGGGGATTATGCTACTGGTGTTCACGCCCTGCCTGTACTGCAACGTCTCGGACTCATGGATGTTGTCTAAAAAGCGGCAACGCATCGCCATTGCCGGCGCCGGCATCTATGTAGAAATCATCCTGGCGGCAGTGTTTTCCTTCCTATGGTGGTTTAGTGAACCGGGATTGTTCAACACGCTATGCCTAAACGTGATGTTTGTCTGTTCGGTAAGCACGGTCTTGTTCAACGGAAACCCGCTGCTGCGGTATGACGGTTACTTCATCTTATCCGATATCGTCGAGGTCCCGAACCTCGGGCAGCAATCCAAAGCCCTGGTGCGATCCGCACTGGCTAGTCTCTTCTTCGGAACAAAGCCTCATGACAACCGTGCGTCACCCGACCAGTATCGCCGCATGTTGGCCGTCTACGGCGTATCTTCGATCCTCTACCGCTGGGCTGTTGTAATCGCAATCTTGTGGTTCTGCTACGACGTATTAGAGCCGTACCGGCTCCAGCTTCTCGTCCAAATCATGGCGGCAATCGTCCTAACCGGCTATCTCATCTCACCCCTGTGGAACATCATCCAGTTTTTCCGCAACCCGGCCTGGGTACATCGAATTAAGCGCGGGCGCGTCGTGTTGAGTTGCGCTGTTCTCGCGGCGACTGTAATCGGAGTTTGCTTGGCCCCATTGCCATTACGCATTATGGCGCCGATTGTGCTGCAACCTGAAAATGGCTATAGCGTGTATGTGTTGGTTCCCGGAACGCTGGTCAAATCAGTTGCGGCCGGAGACAAGGTAGAAAGTGGGGAGACGCTGGCGCAACTTGAGAATCCGGAAATTCGCATGCAGGTCGAGAAACTGACCGGTCAGTATAATCAGCAGCGTTTGCACCTGAAGAATCTGAAGTACCGGCTTCTGCAAGACCCCAGCGTCGGTGCTCAGATCCCCGCAGCCCAAGAAGCGTTGGCCGACATTGAAAAACGGTTGCGTGAGCGGCAGCGTGACCAGCAGCGACTCATCTTAACTGCGCCCGTCGGAGGAACTGTCCTGCCGCCGCCGAGTCTCCGAGGACAACCCAATACGCCCGGCCAACTGAAAACGTGGTTGGGAAACCCGCTCGACGACCGCAATCTCGGTTGCTACCTGAAAACCGGCACACGGTTCTGCCTGATAGGAGACCCCTTACGCCTCGAAGCAGTGCTGTTCATCAACCAGTCGGATGTGATGTTCGTACGAACGGGGCAGCGGGTACAGATTCAACTCGATGAATTGCCCGGAACTACGCTCGGCGGCACGCTTACGGAAATCGCCAAGACCGACTTGAAGATTATACCGCCTGAGCTTGCCATCGAAAAAAGCTTGCCCACGCGCATCGCCGAAGATGGTCTCCCGCGGCCGCTCGAAGCTTTGTACCAAGCCAGCGTGACGCTTGATGATCACGATCATAGACTATTGACCGGAACTCGCGGGCGCGTCAAGATCCTCGTTGACCCTCAACCACTGGGTCGGCGCCTCTACCGCTATCTAAGCCGCACCTTTAGTTTCGGGCGTTAGGCCTCTGTGCCAACACGACCAAAACATCTGCCTACGGGATCGCGAATATCAGTCCCGTGGCGATTCCCACCGCGGATAGCGCAGCCTTGGGTCGTAAAGGTAGCCGATGAAATTGGTACGGGGCTACGCTTCCCGGCCGGTAATAGCCCAAAGTGTAGATCGGCCGGCGCGGAGCATCAAGCGCCATCTTATAGGGCAAGATCGGAACTGTCGCAAAGAAGTGAGCACCCGATACTAAGGGTTGGCAAATCGGGTGACACGTATATCCATAGCGCTCGGCGTTGATTTCTTCAAAATAGAGCGGGCGATGGCAAAGTAAAGAAGCCTCCCATTCGTACAAGCAACCCGCCCACCGGTCGCGTTTGAGAATGTCGTCCGGTAATCTGCCTTGCGCGTCCAACCATTCTCGAGCTTCGTTCAGTGGCACATTAGTCTCTTCGCCTTCCTTAACTTCTATCTCGCTGATCGGACGCTCATTTTCAGTAAGTTCCGCGGACGGAGTCGGAATCTCCTCAGTGAATTGGACTATCTCGATTACATGTCCGCCACGCTCGCGCTTCCCTCCCGATTTCTGCCGTCGTACTCGGCTCACAGCAGCGTCGGCGCCATCCGGTATGCGTGTCAAGTTATGCCGGATCGGTTTGGCATCCATCTCAGCGATTCGCTTGAGTGATTCGGCTTTCAAATCAGCGGTCGCGGGCCTCGCAGCCGGAGGACCGTTCCTCGACTCGCTCGATTTCTTCGGTCGCATTAGGGAACCCAGTGCTACCAATTGCCTATCGACCTTGACCTGATTCGCCTTCACCGGCGGACGATCGTCAAGTCCGCTCTTCTCTCTGGGCTCCATCAATTGGGTCAACCCTCGATAGCAATCGTTCGTGCGGCCAATTCTGTCACCTGCCTCCTGAGGGATGGGCTGGGTAGGACTTGCGGACGCCTCGACTGGCAACGCCGCACAGACCTGATCTATATGGCTTCCCAGCGTCCAACTCCAGACGCAACACCAGGCCGACGTGGCTATACGGATGGCCATTCCGGATACACGAAGCGAACACGTTGTCGATGCCCTATTGCTTCCTCGCTGGCAGGATCTATCCGCGAGAGGTGCACTGGCGTTGTTCATCACATTTCTCCTCACATTGGAATCAGCGCGTGGCGTACACATTCGATTCTTCTTCGTTAGGTAGTAAAAGTCCTGTTGTGGGAAAGGACCGTTCTTGATCCGTTCATCGCGAGCTGACATCAAACGAATAGCGGATCCATCGGAACGTAAGTGCGGCAGTTCCTGTCGGCAGATCCCTTGTTGGTCGCTCTAAGGACTTGTAAAGGAATTACTTCCCGATTTCGGAGTTCAGTCGTTTAGCCGTCGCCGGCACGGCGATGAGATTGGAAATCTGGCCCTCACCGCCGTGCCGGCGGCGGCTAAACAAATTCCGGACGTAACGCGGCGATCTACCTGTATGATCCTATTCGTCCACGAATAACCGTTATCATTAGATTTGTCTGCTCAATTCCCAGAGTCGCCGCAGCAAGCCGTACTTATACAACACGGATAATCGTTGCAATCAGAAGAATCCTCCCAAATACCCCTCCATGCATAGACCAATGTCGTCAAAAAGCCGCTCTCCGCGGTTCGGACTTCAGGAAGACAAATCTTGTCGCTGCAACTAAGTATCTACTCGCCAATACACACCGCCGGGGGGGAGGTGCATGCATCCATCCGGTGGAATACCCCCTAGCAGCCATAATAACCCTTAAATTCAAAATAATCATTGCAACAAACAACGAGCCTTGCGAAAATGGAACGGAGTGGTAGGTGCTCCCTAGGATCGGAGGGATCAACGCATTTGTTGCCTGTTCCCTCCCGGGCCCTAACGCCCGCTAGTCATATCGCGGTTGGGGAAAACGGAGATCGTAGACGTGGTAACGCCGGGACCCGACGATCCGTCGTCGACTGGGATGATCGGAATGGTTGCCTTTGCTGAAGACTAACATTACTTTCTGGCAATCTGCGTGCCTCGTTCTTTCCGCAGCAAATCCTAAGAGATCGGTTACTTGCGGAGAATTGACCCTATGCGAATCATGGCTTGGATGGAGAGATTGCTGGGAGCTCACGGGCGCCCGCGCCGGAAGCCGTCATCTTGCCATTACCGCAAGGAACTTTTCCCCAATCTGTTCGTAAGGCAGTTGGAGGAGCGGCGCGTTCTGAACGGGACGCCGTTGAGTTTCGGCGACGACCCCGAGCAGGTGACCCTAACCGCCGGAATGTTTGCCAACAACGGCATCGCAGACACATTCCACGTCAGCCGTCAAGAAGATGACGTCCGGGTCTCCTTTCCGGGTAGGGGCCAAGGGGAAGACGGTGGGGACTCGCTGCAAATTGAACGCGGATCCTTCGCCGCCGATATCGACACCCTGACCCATAGGCTTGAGCGTATTGGGGAGGGCGCGATCCCGATCGCCATTGGCGGCCAAGATGATGCCGCCGAAATGCCGCAGGCCAAGGCCGCAGTAACGCTCACAATCAACGACGTGACACTGGGCGAAGGCAGCTTGCCGCCCGACACGACGGCGTTCGACTTCACGGTAACGCTTTCCGACGCGGTGGAAGAAGACGTGACCGTGGTGGTGGACACCAATGCGGCGACGGCCGCGGGCGGCGGCACGGACTACACGGACGTTGCCGGTCAAACAGTGACGTTTACGGCGGGCGGCGCGTTGACGCAGACGGTCACCGTCGACGTGACTCACGATTTGCTGGTGGAGAGCGACGAGACGTTCGAGGTAAACCTGACGGACGCCAAGATTGGTGGAGCCACCGACGCCACGCAGCTGATGATCGCCAACGCTCAGGGGATCGGCACGATCCAAAACGACGACCAGACGACACTGACCGTGGAGGACGTGAGCCAGCCGGAGGACGACGGGGACATGACCTTCACGGTGACCCTCTCGAATCCGGTTCAGGGTGGCTTGACGGTAGACTTCGCGACATCCGACGGCACGGACGCCACGGCCGCCACGGCCGGCGACGACTACACGGCATCGGCCGGCACGTTGAACTTTGTCGGCACGTCGGGCGAAACGCAGTCGTTTACGGTACCGATCACCGCGGATAACACGGTGGAGGCGGACGAGACGTTCGGTCTGTCGCTGAGTAACGTGCAGCCGCAAGGGGCCGGGGTAGACACTGCGGACATCGACGCCAGCGACACGGCGACCGGCACGATCCGAAACAACGACCAGACGACACTGACCGTGGAGGACGTGAGCCAGCCGGAGGACGACGGGGACATGACCTTCACCGTGACCCTCTCGAATCCGGTTCAGGGTGGCGTCCACGTCACTGCCCAAACCAGCGACGGCACGGCGATCGACGGCACGGCAGCGAAGGTGGACCACGATGACTATACGGCCAAGACAGAAACTCTGGAGTTCGAGGGAACTGCCGGTGAAACAAAAACATTCACCGTAGAAGTTGGGGCCGATGTCCGCTTTGAACTGGACGAGCAGTTTACCGTCACGCTGGCCCTCACGACGCCGCAGGAACTGGATGTCGATCCTGAGGACATCTCTATTGTCGGCAGTCCGGCAACTGGCACAATTCAAAACGATGACAACGACATCATTGAGACCGGGACCGCTAGTGACGATACCTTCACGATCACTGCGTCGGACTCGAATTCCGGCGCCTTTCAGCTCAACGACGACCCCGTTATTCCCTTCAGTGGCATCAATTCGGTCTCCTTCAGTGGTCTGGCAGGAGATGACCGACTCGTGATCATCAATCCGACCGGCGATGTTTTTGCGCCCGCCGGCGGTATAAGCTTTGACGGCGGCACAGACAGCGATACTCTCGAACTCACCGGCGGGACGGTTGGGACCATCCGCAAGGTCTATACGAACGCAAACGACGGCACGATTGACTTCGGAGATGATGGCGTAGACATCACCTACTTCAGCTTGGAACCGATCTTGCTCAACGTCGGCGCTCTTGAAGACATCATCTTTGATCTGCCGGTCGGACCGAATACCGACATCGTGCTTTCGGACGACGGCAGCGCCAATGATCCCGATCTGACGAACGATCTGAACACGTCCGCGATCGACGGTTCGACGTTCGAGTTCACCCAGTTCACGAATCCAAGCGGAGCAACTCCCAGCTTAACGATCAATATGGGGAGCAACGGCGACACGATCTCCGTCGAGGGCCTGGATGCGGCGTTCGATGGTGACTGGACCAGCAACCAGGGGACCGGAGCCGACACCGTCACCGTCCAGGCCAATCCGACCGACATCGGGATCGGGAATCTGATCGTCAACTCGGACGACATCAACGTCAATGCTGCATTCACTACCGGCGGGGGCTTTGCAGACCTGAATGCCGACGGCGACGTATCCTTCGCCGCTGGCGGAAGCATCAGTACCGCTGGGGGAGCCGTCACGGTTACGGCAGATAACGACGGAGATGCCAATGGATTGGGCGGCGCCTTGACCATGGCCGACATGGCATTGATCAACGCAGGCAGCGGGGCCATTGATCTGGAAGCCGACGGCAATATCTCGCTGGGACGCCTGCTGACCACAAACAACACGGGCTCTGCGGTAACGCTGACCAGCACCAGTGGCGGAGTTGTAGACAACGGCGACACGGGCGGCCAGGACATCCAGGCCACCGGCGCCAACGCCGTGATTACCATCCAAGCCGTAACCGGCGTCGGTTCCAGTGACGCTATCGACACCAAGATCACCACGCTCGATCTGCTCAACACCGGCAGCGGCAACGTCCAAATCAACCAGACCGATTCCATCGACATCAACCGAATTGCCCAAACAAACGCGGGCGAGACCGGCACGATCGTGTTGACAACCGAAGACGGCACGATCACGGTCGTTGCGGGCCAGAGCGGCGTGACCATTGCCGGTGCGGGGACCATCACCCTGCACGCCAACGATGCGGACTCCAGCGGCGACAGCGACGTGCTGGTCAATCAGATGGTGACAAGTAACACCGGTAAGATCCAGATCGACGCGGTGCGAGAGATTGAAACGAATGCTTCGATCAGTGCCACCAGCGGAACGATCGACCTGAATGCGGGCGCAAACGTCGATCAGAACGCCGCTATTTCCACGGGCGGGCAGGTGACGGTCGATGCCGCCACGACCGAGATCGACATGGCCGACGGGACGCAGACCGACGGAACCACGATCGCCTATACGGCGGCGACCGATGTGTGGCTAAGCATCCTCAACAGCGCGACGACCGTTGCGGTAACGGCCGACAGCAACAGCGACCAGAGCGGGGCAATCTTTGACCAGCTCAGCGGCGAAGCAGCCAACCTCATCGGCGCCACCGCGACCTTAATGGCAGCCGAAGGAATCGGCTCCGGCGACGACATCGAGACGATCATCACCACGCTCGATGCACTCAACACCCACAGCGGTAACCTCCAGATCAACGAAATAGCGCCCGGTGGCGCCATCAACGTCAACCGAATTGCCCAGACAGACGCGGGTGAGGCGGGCACGATCGTGTTGACCACCGAGGACGGCACAATCACGGTGGTTGCAGGCCAGAGCGGCATAACCAGTGCCGGTACGGGGACCATCACCCTGCACGCGACAGGTGCTTCGAGTGATTTGACGCTCGATGCGACCGTCATCGGCCGTGACGACGCACACCTGCGCGCGGGGCGAAGCATACTCCAGACCTCGGATACGGTTTTTGTGGTAGCCGACCGCTTACTGCTCGAAGCGGGCCGGAACATGGGGACCGCGGTCGACGACATCGACCTACGAGTGACAATCGTCGCCGCGCGTTCGGGCAGCGCAGCCGGGCCAGCGGACATCTTCCTGAACCAGGATTCTGACGGGGACAAACTGACCGTCGCCACGGCCGATGACCTGATCGCCGGTATCGGCACGGTCTCCGGCGTAGTGGTCAGCGGCGGTACGAATGGACAGGTTTCGATCACGACCGAAGCCGATGACCTGGAAGTCAGCCAGAATGTGACGGCCATCGGCGCCGGCGCCATCACCCTGGAAGTCGGCGGCGCGAACACCACGTTCACGCTTTCCGGCAGTACGGCGATCGACACCGCAGATCAGGCGATCACTATCACAGCCGACCACATGAACATGGCCGGGGCGACGGCAACCATCGGCAGCGACGCCGAGGAGGTAACGCTACAGCAGCAAACCGCCGTCGAAACATTGGAGTTTGTCGCCGACGCAACTGCGGATACCAACGACGTGCTGCGCCTCGACGACGCCGACCTGAACGCCTTGGCCAACATCAACGGCGTGACCAACATCGGCCGATCCGATGGCGGGGACATCACAATCAGCGACCCGATTGACCTCTCTACGGACACGGCCGTGCTGCACATGAAGACAGCCGGCGGAGTCGAGGGCGCCGGGCAGACGATCGTCGTGAACGACTTGGCGATAACTGCAGCCCAAGACAGCCCCGGCGATGCCGTCACAATCCAAACGGGAGTGGACAACACCAGCCTGGCCGTACAGATCCAAACACGGGCGTTGACCGTGGACACGCTCAGCGGCTCGACTACGGTCAACGTGAATACTGCCGGCATCCAGGTGGGCGACCGTATTAGCATCTCCGACGACGACGGCCTAACCGAACTGTTCAACGTCCAGTCGGTCGATAGCGGGACACAACTGACGCTGGACGACACGGTCACCAGTAACTTTACCATCGCACAAAACGCCTTCGTAACATTGGATGTGAACGTGACCATCGTAGAGCCCGCCGCCGAGGGAAATCTAACCATCGGCACGGTCGATGGGGTCAGCGGCATCACAGGGACCAGTGGCTCGATTACCGTTTCCACCACCGACGCCGGCGCCACGCTGAAGGTGGATCAACCCGTGGGCGTAAACACCACGGCCCTTGGAGATGGCGTCGCGGCGACCATTTCGCTGATGGCCCGAGGGCCGGACAGCATCATTGACCACAACAGCTCGATTGCAAGCGGCGACGCGGCCGTAACGCTCACATCCGACAATATGGACCTGGAGGGAGGCACTATCAATTCCGGCTCGGCTGCCACTGTATTGTCAGTGTTTACGGCCGATGCGACGATCTCCCTCGGAGACAACTCGATCGCCGATGCCGACGCCAACCTGGAACTCTCCGACACCGAGTTGGAAACGATCACCACTACCAGCGGGATCGTTGTAGGGGCCGTCAACGCCGGTGAAGTCACGCTGAGGCACGAAGATCCCATCAACCTGGACGATGTGAACCTAACGCTGATCACCGGCGGGAAGATCACCGACAACGGCAACGCGGCAGCAACGATCACCCTCGTCGATAACGGCGGGGCCGACGACGCGATTCTCACCTTGGACTCCGACACGGGCATTGGCGGCAGCAACGGCACCGACGGCACTGCACTAGCCATCAACGTGGTCACCGTGGCCGCCCGGACGCGGGCCGATACCCTTGACGTGGGCGGTAACATCCGAATCAGCGAAAACGACTCGCTGACCATCGGCGACGCGGTTAACGAAAGCAGTGCCTTTGCCGGAGTACTAACGGCCAACGATACATCTGGCGACGAAAACATCAGTATAGCGGCCGACGGCCCGTTGACCCTCAACCGGCAAGTCACGGCCGGCGGCGATGGAAACATCCTGCTGGCGGCGAGCGAGTTGGTATTGGAGGCGGATA
>CAYYOX010000012.1:0-4007 GCA_964473065.1 uncultured Planctomycetaceae bacterium
GAGGTCTTTCCCGAGCCCGAGTATCGGCGGCGGCTGTTGGAAGACGAGCATCCGATCTGGCATGCCGAGCAACGCGTGGCGGCCGAGCAAGTGCGGCCCTTGTGGGGGATCGAATTCGGTTGTCGCACGAGCGTGATCTATGCCCCGCCGGATCGCCCGCGACCGTCGCTCTCGTGCCTTTGGGAACTGGCACGCGCCGGACGAGCCCGGAAACTTGCTCCGGAAGTACGAGCCCAAATCGACGGCGGGCTGGCGATCGGGATCAACGTGCTGGCCTACGCCACCAACCGTGAACTGCAACCCAAGGAAGAACTGTTTGCGGCCAGAACCGATGACCGGGCGAAGGACACGGTCGAGCGAGGGCGGTTGGCTATCGCCAAGCTGCGTCATCCGGGCGGATGCAACGCGGCGCCGCGGGCACTGATCAACCTGATAGAAACGGCCGGCCGCGAGTTGAAGCTTCGGGTCGATACGAGCGAGAACCTGATCCGGATCACCGACGCCGCCTTGTTCGATTACCATCTGGTCTTCATGCACGGCCGGAACCGGTTCCACCTGACCGAAGAGGAACGGCAGCAATTAAGGACGTATCTCGAGCGTGGCGGGATGCTGTTTGCCGATGCGATCTGCGGCCGCCGCCCGTTCGTCGAGTCGTTCCGCCGCGAGATAACCGCCGTGCTGCCCGAGGCGAAGCTCGAACCGATCCCGCCGGACGATCCGATCTGGACGTCCGCCTACGGAGGCGCCGACCTGAAATCCGTGACGCGTCGCGATCCCCAGCGAGCGAACAACGGCCGCTTGACCGCCAAGCTCCGCAAGGGCCCGCCGCAATTGCAGGGCGTCCGGATCAAGGATCGCTGGGCCGTGGTCTTCTCGCCCTACGATCTAAGCTGTGCGTTGGAGAGGCACGATTCGCTGGAGTGCCACGGCTACGTTCGTCAGGACGCCGCGAGAATCGGGCTCAACGTGATCCTCTACTCGTTGCAGCAGTAGGGCGATACGGTTTGGAGCCACGGATGAAACACGGATTGAACACGGATAAGTAGGGTGGGCTTCGCCCACCAAATTGCCGCTATAGCCTCAACGTGAATTGGTGGGCGAAGCCCACCCTACGAGAAACTGCCAATCGGCTCCTACAGACTCGAATGCCCGAATTCCCTAAACTAAATCCGTGTTCAATCCGTGTTTCATCCGTGGCTAAACATTCCGTGAACGGCTATTTCTTCTCGACCACCCAGATGTTGCGGTAGCGGACCGGGTTGCCGTGATCTTGAAGGAACACGGGCCCGAGCTCGGGACCTTCACCTAGCGGCGAGGCCGTGGTGGCGTGCGGAAGCTCTTGGTTCTTGTGGATCAACACGCCGTTGTGGCGGACGGTGATCGAGGCGTTGCGGACCTTCTTGCCGTCTTCGTATTCGGCGGCCGTGTAGTCGATGTCGTAGGTCTGCCACGTCAGGGGCGGCAGGCACATGTTGACCGCCGGCGGACCGACGCTGTAGATCCCGCCGCACTCGTTGTCGCGACCCTCCAGACCGAACGAATCGAGAATCTGCACCTCGTAGCGGCCTTGGGCATAGAATCCGCTGTTACCGCGACCTTGGCCGCGGGCATGGGGTTGGTAGGGCGTGCGGAATTCCAGGTGCATCTTGAAGCTGCCGAACTTCTGCTTGCTTCTCGCGCCTTGCATCAGCAATCCGTCGTCGGTCATGCGGCCGTTCTCGAACTTTTCGGCCGAAGTTCCGTCGAACAGGACCACGGCCCCTTTCGTCGGCTTGGCGCCGAGCGTGGGGCTCTTGCGACAAACCTTCTTCAACGTCCCGAGCGCCCGGCCCCGAGCGGTACAAACCTTGATCTGGCCGTCGCAGATGGTCACCGCAATCGGTCCCTTCTCGGTTTTGAAGGTGAGGGAGCCGCCGTTGAGTTTACGCTCGGTGACGTGCTTCTCGCTCTTGTCCCATCCTGCACCCGGCAATCCGCCGCAGTATCCGACGCCTCGGAACTTGCCGTCCCCCAGCGCGACGATCTGCACGCCGAATTTTTCAATGCCTTCGCGAGTCCGAATGTTCCCGACATACTCGCCTTGGATGGCGAAATCAGGGTCAGCCTTGGCCGGATCGGCTGCGAGGGCCGAAAGAGCCATCACCAGGCACAGCCCCGGCGTCACCAGAATGGTTATTGACTTCGACATAATTGGATCTCTAAACGGTATAGGGATTGATGGTCTGAGGAACGACCCGGGTGCCATGAGCGGCTGCGAATTTACCAGGGCTGCCAGGAATTCCCATTGTGTCACGAGGCGACCCGGGCCGCAAGTGCCTCCCCGGTGAGGCGTATTACACACCACCCACACTCTCGATCGCTTCCAATAGTGCATCGAAGGCCCGTTGGTCGACCATGCGGTGGTCCTCGCCGACGACGATCAGGTGGTCTTCCGACAGGCCGCTGCGGCGCAGCAGCTCGCGGCTGCCGGCAATGGGGACGATATTGTCGTGCTCGCAGTGGAGGATGATCGTGCCCGCCGGAACCTTGGCCGTGGCGGCCCATCTTCCACTGGCCGGCGCGATCAGCACCATGGGCACGGCGCCGAGGTCCATGTGCAGGGCCACGGCGCCGCCGCGCGATGAGCCGACGACGACCTCGGGGCGCGATTCATCGAAGGCCGCCTGGGCGATGCGGACCGACTCGGCGAAATCGTCGTCCGGCATGGCAGGATGCGAGACGTCGTGACCGCTTTGCTTCAGAAACGTGGGCCGAATGCCGTTCGGGTCCGAGCCGAAGCCGTGCAGGAAGAGGACTTTCATGCTGAAGCTCCCGAATTACCGCTAATGCCAAGCTCCTCGCCGAACGGTTTCAGGGCGTCGATCACCATCTGGATGTGCTCGGTCAGGTCGACGCCCAGCAGTTCGACCCCATGGTGAATCTCCTCGCGGTTCACTTTGGCGGCGAACGACTTGTCCTTGAGTTTCTTTTTCACGCTCTTGGGTTTGAGCGTGGCGATCCCCTCGGGCCGGACCAGGCAACAGGCCATCACGAAGCCGGCCAATTCGTCGCAGGCCAGCAAGGCCTTATCCATTTCGGTCTCCGGCTGGATACCCCAACTCGTATTGTGGACCGCCACGGCATGGGCGATCTCTTCCTCGCCCTGCTCGCGGAGCCAATCGACAATCCGCTGCGGATGCTCCTCGGGCCACTGTTCGTAATCGGCATCGTGCAACAACCCGGTCATCGCCCAAGGCGCCGGGTCGGCGCCGTTGCCGTATACCTCGGCGGCCCGTTGCATCACAACCTCGACCGCCCGGGCGTGCTTTCGCAGCGACGGCGTCTTGGTCCAAGACTGAAGTTGCTCGACGGCCCGTTCTCGGGTAAGGCTCATGGCTGTTCTCCGGTAATAGTTTACGCTTCCTTCGTAAGGGATAGACCACAGAGAGCACAGAGGACACAGAGCAAGGAAGAAAAGGGGAAGTCTTTTTTTTAAGAAGAAAACATCCCCTTCCTATCGTTCTCTGTGTCCTCTGTGCACTCTGTGGTGAAACACTCCCGATCATCATTCTTTCAGAAGTTTCTTTTCTTCTTATTCCCTTGTCTTTTTTCCTTTTTCCCCACTTTCCCTTTTTTCCTACTTCAATCTCCGTTTTGCTGAATTTGCCCCCGTTTGCCGAGGTATCCGTGCTTCGTGTCGAAGAAGAGTACCAGCATCGATCCGGCATGGGGGCCGTGTCGTAGTTGGGTGATGCCTGGCATGTAGGACTTGTGCGAGCCATTATAGATGGTCTGGGCCCGGGTTGACCAGTGCTCTGCGTCGTCGGTGCTGGTGACGTATTTGACGTCCATGTTCAGTCGCCGGACGGGCGTGCCCGGCTTGTCGGGGACGGATCGATCTTCATCCGTGGCGAAAACGCAGATCAGCGTGCCGTCCGTGAGTCGGCAGATCCAGGGCGAAACGGCCATGTGGTTAGGCGTGGCCGGCCGATACAGGATCTCGCGACGTGTACTCCAAGTTTTACCGC
>CAYYOX010000012.1:4017-8868 GCA_964473065.1 uncultured Planctomycetaceae bacterium
ACGTTCGGGTGGGGCGGCGTTACGTCGCAGCTTTCCACCGCACAGAGTAACCGGCCGCTGGGCAATCGGCCGCTGGGCAATCGGCCGCTGGGCAATCGGCCATTGGGCAGCTCGACCACGCTGGCCATGCCGTCGCGGGCAAGGTGTCTCGGGTCGACCGTTCGGCAGACGGTCACCGGCTCGATCCATTGGCCGGAGGTCCGCTCGAAGGTCTTCATGGTCAACCACTGATGGCCCGGCCGACCGCCCACGTAGGCTGCGTTTTCATCGTCGTAGTAACATTGTAGCGTGCCGTCGCGTTTTTCCAACAGGAAGCTGGCCCAAAGGCCGCGCGAGGGATGCCGGCCCGTGTCGCTGTCGACCTGCTCGACCGTACTGTGATGGGCCCAAATTTTGCCGCCGTCGTTGCTGATGGCCATGCGAATGGAGAACGACGGCCGGTCGGCGTTTGTACTGCGGTGGTGGTTGTGGCGATAGGAGTAGAGCAGCCGCCGGTCGCGAAGTTGGATCAGGTGTCCATCGCCCAGGTCGGTGCGTCGGTCGGGGTCGCGGGCGATCACGCCGAGTCGGCTGAAAGAACGCCCGCCGTCGCGGCTTTTCGAGCAAACCACCCGGGCGCCGTCTTGGTCACGGAAGGTGCGCGCGGCCAGGATGCTGCCGTCGGAAAGTTCGACGAACCCCTTGGCACCGCCGGCCGGGCTGGTTTCTGGTTCCCAATCGATTTGAAGTTCGTCAGCTACCGAGAGGGAAGTTGCCAGGATCAGCAACATGAGGAACAGCGCTACAGGTAACCGTTCGCGGAATTGTTTAGCCACGGATGAAACACGGATGAAACACGGATTGAGTTTAGGAAACACAGAAGCCAACTTTTCCTCTTTATCCGTGTTTAATCCGTGTTTCATCCGTGGCTCCCAAACCGTATCGTGTCGAAGGGCCGATCATGGCTGGATCGAGTCGAACACGAGCGGATGGTCGGAGGTGGGATCCTCGATGCGGATCGATTTCTTGCCGGCCAGGAGGTCGTCGAACAGGTGGCCGATGAATTCGGCCCGCCATCCCCGGGCGAGTTTTGGCGGCGTGCCCTGCTGCTCGGCGTCCGGCTCGGTGCGATAGACGATCAGTTCGCGGATATCGTTGGGCGTGCCGACCAGACTTGGCGCCAGATGGGTCTGGCGGCAGACGCTCCCCAGGGCCGCGAACAGAAACTGACCGAGCACGGCCAGTTGAGGTGTCTGCCGACGTGAGTAAACGGCGGGGATCTCTTCCTCGGGCAATGCCAAAGCGCGACCGACACAGGCGGCGATCTCGTCCAGCCGGCGGCTGAGATCCCTTCGCTCGAATCCCCGCACGGAACGGATTCGCTTCGGATCGGCCGAGGCACGTCGGGCCAATTCGACGATCAGGTCGTCGCGCAGCACGCGGCGGGCCGGCTTGTTGCGACGCTCGGCCTCGTTTTCTCGCCACTGCCACAGCTCGCGGACGATCGCCAGACTGCGACCGCTCAGGCCCGTATTACCGGAGACCCTTCGCCATCGCTCTTGGGATAGCGCCCGATCGACCTCCTCGCGCCAGGTCGTCATCTCGTCGGTCAACCAGTCCAAACGCCCGAGCTCTTTGAGCTTCGTCTGCAAGGCGTCGCGCAGCAGGGGTAAGTATCGGGCGTCGTCCAGGGCGTATTCGATCTGGCGCTGCGAGAGCGGCCGCCGCCGCCAATCGGTACGCGTCTCGTGCTTGTGGAGTTTCTCACCCAGGAGTCTGGCGATCAACTTTCCATAGGCGGCCGGATACTCGCCGCCGGCCAACCCGCCCGCCATCTGGACATCGAACAGATCGGTAGGCCAGCGTCCGACCGACTCGAGGCAGAACTCCATCTCGCTGCGCCCGGCATGAACGATCGTCTGGTGCCCCGGCCGGGTGACCGCTTCCCAGAACGGCGTCATGTCTTCGACGGTCATGGCGTCGATCACGGCCAACTTCCCGTCGGCCCAGACCTGCACCAGACACAAATGCGGCCGGTGCGTATCCTCGGAGACGAATTCCGTGTCGAAACCGATCGACTTGCTGCCGACCAATTCCCGGCAGTATGTCTCCAGTTGACTATCGGTGGTGATGGATTCGTATTTCATGGTGGATTCGCGGCGGATCAGAGGAAAATCAACGTGGTGATGACCAATAACGGCAGCAGGACGCAGCAACTGTAGAGCATATAGCCGAAGAAACTGGGCATCCGGATCCCCGACTTCTCGGCAATGGCCTTGACCATGAAGTTCGGGCCGTTGCCGATATAGGTCATTGCCCCCATGAACACGGCGCCCAGACTGATGGCTATCAGGAGCGTTTCTTTCACGCCGGCAATCGCCGGTTCGCCGCCTAGGGTCTTGGCCGTCTCGAAGAAGACGACGTAGGTCGGCGCGTTGTCCAGCACGGCCGACAGGCTGCCGGTGATCCAGAAGAAATGCATCGGCGAGTGCAGTCCCAACTGCGGTCCTCGGATGCCGAGGATCTGTAGCGGCGGCTGCATGCAGATGAAGATCCCGAAGAACAGGGCGGCCACCTCGATAATGGCGTGGTAGTTGAAGTTGTTGGCCTTCCGCACGATCTTGCTGCCGAGGATCAGCGACAGGCCGACCAGCCCGAGCTGGGCTATCTCGCGAAGATAAAGCCACGGATGCCACGAGGTGCCCGGCAGGGGTTTCGACGGATCCAGCAGGGCGACCGAAAAGATCACGCCCAGCAGCAGCAATGCGTTCGGCCAGAGACCCGAGAACTTCAGCCCGCGAACCCGCGTTTCATCCCGGGAGATGTCGATGGGTTCTTCGTGGGGATAACACCAGAAGTGGTCCCAGGCGTAGTAGATGGCGACCAGGGCGATGTTCACGAACAGCCATGCCCCCCAAAGCTTGAAGGTCCAAAGGAACGGCACGCCGCGCAGATAGCCCAAGAACAACGGCGGGTCGCCGATCGGTAGCAGGCATCCGCCGCAGTTGCAGACCACGAAGATGAAAAAGATCACCGTATGCTTGACGTGTCGTCGCTCGCTGTTGGTCTCCAACAAGGGGCGAATCAGCAGCATCGCCGCGCCGGTCGTGCCGATGAAACTGGCCAACAGACCGCCGGCCGCAATGAAAGCCGAGTTGGTCAGCGGATGGGCCGGAAGATCGCCCTCGATGCGGATCCCGCCGCTGATCGTGTACAAGCTGAACAGCAGCATGATAAACGGGATATACTCGGCGAGGATCCCGTTGGCTAGCACGGCCCAGGCCATGTGCAGGTTCAGCCAACCGCTGGAAGGACTCGACACATAATGCACGGGCCAATGTCCGTCGATGGGATGGGCGTGCATCAGCAGGTAGTAGAGCAGCGTCAGCAGGCCCAATACGACGGCCACCTTGAACCGATTCAGATTGTTTTCCCACCAGTGTTCCGTAGACGAGGTCAGCGGCAATAGGGCAATTGCGCCGAGCAACAACGCAAAGGGGGTCACCATCCATAATGCGGGATGTTCGCTGACGGCCTGGTGATCGCTGGCCGCTTCTTCGCCGTGTTGCTCTTCAGCGTGTTGCTCTTCAGCGGTTTCTTCGTCATGTTGCTCGGCTTCGTGTGGCTCTTCACTGTGTTCTTCGTTGGGCTGCTCGGCATGGTGTGCCTGGGTCGCTTCGACGACCATCCGGGTTCCGGTTTGCGGATAATCGGCCAAGGCCGAGATGATGTAAACCACGAGCACCACCGCAATGGCCGCCAGCAGTGGTCGGTCCGATCCTGACGAAGCGTGTGAAGAGTCCATGTTTATTCTGATTCCTTCCGAGCAGAAAGCTTTACCGAGGATGCCCATGGCCGAGGTGCGCTGCGCATTGGGTAATCCACTAAGGGAAGGGATTTCCGTGTAGAAATCAAGGCCCGCCCCGACTGATGGTCTCCGACCCTGCTTTGAACCCTACGCCCTTTTTCGGGCGTTTCTGCGGGTTTTGCTGCCCCATTGGGTGTTACGTTCCATGGGAACCGGATCCCAAGGCCTCGCCGTTGAGGCAGGCGCCGTCGACCAAGGCGAGTTTTCCTACCTTGCGTCACTCGCCCACCTTCACGAAATCGGCGTAAATCTGGATAGACTATTCTTTTCGGAAGGCATGGTGAAATACCTTTATTTCCAGAAAAACCGATAACTGCCGCTCGGTATTGCTTGACATTTTTGGGAAATACTTGATACTAGTGGTCGGTAATGTCGCGGAATTGCGGGACGTTGCGGTTGTATGCCTTGCGATGATTGTTAGGTGTCAACCGACGATTTGCTTGGATGGCGATTTGCTTGGATGGCGATTTGCTTGGACGGCAACGTGCTTGGATAGCCGAAATCGCCCGAATGTCTGAAGCCACAGGGGAAGGAGCACTGCTGTGCGGAAGTCTGTGTTAGAAGCGATCAAGATGGGGGCCTGGGATTTCGAACCGCCGGAGGTCGAGTATAGCGAGTTCGACGCCTCCGACGCCATGCCCGGTACGAAAGAAAGACTTGCCGAGATGGTCGAACGCGTACGGGACGGCCTGCCGTTATGGCACGAGCAGGACCGCACCGACGTCGAGGACGCGTCTCCCCCGCGAAAAGCCCGATAGGCCGGTTTTAGTGATTCTGAGTAGCTACGTTCGCCGGAACGTGGGGCATGTCCTGGAGTGAAGACCACGTTCTGGCGAACGTAGCTACAACATAATCTTCAATCCGTTTTAGCAAGGAGGCCGCTCGATGGATTGGGTTACCGTTTTTCTGATCGGTTGCAGTTTGGCCATGCAGGCCGACGAGGGACCGTTCGACTCGCCGATCGACCTGACCGATCCGCCCGCCACACTGCAAGTACCCGACAC
>CAYYOX010000012.1:8878-13938 GCA_964473065.1 uncultured Planctomycetaceae bacterium
CTTATTGAGACTGTGCCATGTCTTGAGAAATGCAGTTGCGGCAGGTGCAATCGGAAGTTCAAAGCGTCGCCGAGTTGGCGTCGGCCAAGGCGTCGGCCCGCGCCATGTTGCAGCAAGCTAAGGCCGAAGCCATCGAAGCCCAGCACGAGTTGGCCGCTCGCGTGCTGCTGCCCAATGGCGGCCCACTGCCCCTGCCGGCCGATCGGCCGCACGTCGGCGAGTATCGGACCCATTTCGACCGGCTTTTCTCGCCACGGACCGCGCCCGCGATGGCCGTGCGAATCGATCGGACGTTGCCGTTGCGACGCCAGGCGATCGAGCATCGTGCCGGGGCCATTCGGGCGGCCGAGGAGGCCAAGCAGGCCGCTTGGAACGCCTTTCGGGAGAACCAGGGCGAATTGGCCGACCTGTCGCAGTGTATGCAGCGATGCCGAAAACAACGCCAGGCGCTGATCGCGACCGTCTGCCGATTCAACGACGACATTGCCGCCTATGCCCTGCTGGTGGCGCCGCCGGGCACTTCGGCGGGCGGACTGGTTCGCATGTTGATCAAAACGTCGGACCTGCAACCGGTCGCCTACGATCAGCGCGTGCCCACGCGAGCAAAACGCACCGGCCCGAATGTTCCCACGCCGGCCAAACGACCCACACCGGCCAAACGGCCCGATGCCGAGGACAAAGAGCCTTCCGACGAAGAGTCGGGCTGGTCGCCGTCCGGGTTGATGCGGCCGGTCGAAGACGCTCGGGAACGGGAGCCTCGAAGCGACGATTCGACCGACGCCGAGCCCCCGCCGTTGCCCAGCGAGAAGTCGGGGGACGCCCGGCCGATGGTTCCCATCGATAGGGACGCAACGGATCCGCAGCAGCAGACGCTCAACAAGCCAGTAACCGCGGCCGGTTCGGCGTGGGTGGCGTCGCCAGAAGACGAAACTCTCGAAGACGAAACTCTCGAACCGTCTTCCGCCGAGCAATTGGCCGAGACCTTGCACGGCCGCAAGGAACTTCAGCCCTCATGGGGCGAACCGCTCAGCCTACAGCAGTGCCTCGCACATCGGGCAGCAGGAGGACGACGATCCTTGATCGAGGCCTACTGGCAAGCCGGCGAGAGGATCGCCCGGTATCAAACCCTACGGCGGCATGTGGCCATGCTCGACGCAATCGATGCTTCGCCGAACGACCGCTTGGCGACGCGTCGACTTCGCTCGGCCACTCTGGCGGCCGAAGCGGCCACCAGCGAGGCGCATGCGTCGGCCATCGAGTCGCAATTCGAGTTGGCGGCCCAGATGAACCGACCGGCGGACGCCGCTGATCCGATCCCCAGCACGACTCCCCACGCCGGCCGCTACCCGTTGAAACTCGCCGGGCAACCTACCCCGTCGTGGCCGTTGCGGCGATTGACGGCCGTGATCCCCGCCTTGGCCAAGAGTGCCTGGCAACATGCGACCGCCGTGGCCAAGGCGGCCCAGAGCGATCAGCCCGACAGCCGGCGAACGGTTCGGGCCGTCAGTCATCAGACCGAACAGACGCTGGCATTCCTAGGCGAACTGACCGAATACAACACGGCGATCGCCCGCTACACGCTGGCCGTCCTGCCGCCGGAGACCTCCAGCGAGCAACTCCTCTCGGCGTTGATCCCGAAGTAATTGTTCCCGGAATTCGTTTAGCCGCCGCCGGCACGGCGGTGAAATGGGACGTTCGATCCTCACCGCCGTGCCGGCGGCGGCTAAACGGTTGAACTCCGAAAGTGGAAAGGCAGCGATTGACGGATAATCGCTTAGCAACCGCGTTTCAGATCGGGTCGCTTCGGATCGATCCGCCCGTGCTGCAAGCGCCCATGGCCGGGTTCTCGAACTTCGCCTATCGGCAGATCATTCGGCGGTTCGGCGGCGCGGGGCTTTTGGCCACCGAGATGGTCAGCGCTCGGGGACTGCTGCAAATGGAGCGCCGTTGCGAGGACCCGCCCGAGCGGCTCTGGGGCGTGAAAGAAGAGCCGCGACCGCTGGCCGTGCAGATCTGGGACAACGATCCGCACCAACTTGCCGAGGTCGGCCTGCGTCTGGTTCGTGGGTGGAACGTCAGCGTGGTCGACTTGAACTTCGGCTGCCCGGTCCGCGACGTTTCCGAAAAGGCCCAAAGCGGTTCCTACCTGCTGCAATTCCCGGATCGAATCGGCGAGATCGTGGCCATGGTCGCCCAAGCTTGCCACCCAGTGCCGGTGACGGCCAAGATCCGCTTAGGTCCGAACCGCCAGCGCATCACGGCAGTCGACGTGGCTCAGGCCGTCGAAGCGGCCGGCGGGGCCGCGATAACCATCCACGGCCGCACGGCCGGCGAGGAGTATGCCGGCCACGCCGACTGGGACCAGATCGCCGAAGTAAAGTCCCACCTGCGACGCCTTCCCGTGATCGGCAACGGTGACCTGCGCACACCGCAGGACGTGGTCGAGGCGTTTGATCGTTACGGCGTCGACGGCGTGATGATCGGCCGAGCCGCCTTGGGCCGCCCTTGGTTATTTCGGCAAGTTCAGGCCGCCCTGTCAGACCAACCGATCCCGGCCGATCCGACCTCGGACGAACAACGCGACCTCCTAGTGGACCATTACCGCTTGATCACCGAGCGTTTCGGGCCGGTCAAGGGCACGATCCTGATGCGACGTTACGCCTGCTGCTATGCCCAAGGTCGTCGCGGCGCCCGAGCCTTCCGCGCCCGCGTAAGCCACGCGGGCACCCCCGCCGAATTCACCGAAGCCATCGAACAGCTCTTCCCCAAGCACCCTTAATCCGCTTGCGGCTTTGCAGCGCACTGCCAATCAGCCCTTCAACACCAATACGGGGCAATGCGCCAATCGGACCACCCGTTCGGCCACCGACCCGATCAGCATGTGCCTCAGTGCCGACTTGCCGTGGGAGGAGACGATGACCAATCCGGCCGCGATCTCTTCGGCATATTGGGCGATCTCGTGGCCCGGGTCGCCGAAGCGGACAACCACGTCCAGGCCGTTGTGCCCTCGCTTGGTCAGTTCCGCGTGCATCGCCTTGGTCGCATGTTCGCTACGGCTTTCGTCGTCGACCGTCGCCCAGATCACTCCCGGATCGTTGGCTTCCAACAACGGCAGCACGTGGACCACGTGCATGTGCGAGGGGTCATCGACCAGTTCGACGGCCGTATCCAAGGCCGCCAAGGAATCGTCGGAAAAGTCGATGGGGATGACGATCAGTTCGCGAGGTAACCAGCTCATCATGGGATTCTCCTTGGGAATATGTAGGGTGGGTCGAGCAGCGAAGACCCACGCGAATGATTTCAAATGACGAAGCACGAATGACGAATGACGAAGACACGTTCTTCCCTTTCGTCATTCGTCATTCGTGCTTCGTCATTTCACTTAGGACCTAGCTGACCCGCCTTATGCCGTTTCCAGTTTCTTGACGCGTGGGTCTTCGCTGCTCGACCCACCCTACCGATATTGTCCGAATCACGAAAATGCTGTCTACACCTAGCGAGATCTCTCGTCCTGTTGCGACGGTTCGAATTCACCCGACTTGTAACGTCGCCAATAATCGTCCAGGGCATGGCGGACCTTGCCGCTTAGCAGGGCCACGCCGAGTATGTTGGGAAAGGCCATCGAAAGGATCATCAGGTCCGAAAATTCCAGAACATTGTCGGCCGTGACCACGGCCCCGAGGACAACGAACATCAGAAAAACGATTCGGTACGCCAGCGGCGCCCGGTTGCCGGTCAGATACGACCAGCACCGCTCGCCGTAATACGACCAGGAGATCATCGTCGAGTAGGCAAACAGAACGACCGCCAGGCAGAGGATCCACGGGAACCAGGAAACCTCGCTGGCAAAGGCCTTGGAGGTCAAGGCGGCGCCGTCATTGGCGGCAATCAAGTGCGCGTACTCGGGATTCGAGTAGGCTTGGGTAATCACGATCACCAAGCCGGTCATGGTGCAAATAACTACGGTATCGATGAACGGCCCCAAGGAAGCCACGATGCCTTCACGGATCGGCTCCTCGGTCTTGGCGGCGGCATGGGCAATGGCGGCCGAGCCGACCCCGGCCTCGTTGGAAAACGCGGCCCGGCGAATACCGATCACCAGCACGCCGAGGAAACCGCCGTAGGCCGAATCCCACTCAAACGCGTCCGTTAAGATCACCCCGAACGCCCAAGGGATTTGACTGTAGTTGGCTACGAGAATATAGAGGGTCGTCAGCACGTAGACGGTACACATCAAGGGGACGATCTTCTCGGCCGTTGCCGCAATCCGGCGAATGCCGCCGATGATCACCAACCCCACCAAGAAGGCCATTAGCAGCCCGTACATCCAGTCGAGGCGATTTTCGGCCAGAATCCAGGCGTCAGGGTTGAGCGAGCCGACCTGCTCGCGAATCGCGCCGAGCGACTGGCTGACCTGGAAGGCGCAACCGCCGCCGAAAGAGGCTGCTATGCACAAGACCGCAAAGACCACCGCCAGCACGGCGCCGAGCGGTGTCAGCGGGACGCCGAAGATCTTCAACTCCTTCAGCCCGGCGTACAAATAGCGCATCGGTCCTCCGGAGACAGTCCCGTCGGGCAGGACTTTGCGGTACATCTGGGCGAGACTGCATTCGACAAACTTGCTGCTCATTCCCAGCGTGCCGGCCACAATCATCCAAAACAGTGCCCCCGGTCCGCCGGTCCCCACGGCAATGGCCACGCCCGCGATGTTACCCAGACCGATCGTCGCCGACAGGGCCGAGGCCAGGGCCTGGAAATGAGAGACTTCGCCCGTCTCGTCCGGATTGTCGTAGTCGCCGCGGACCAACCGCAGACCGTGCCGGAAAGCCCGAACGTTGATGAACCCCATTCGCAGCGTAAAGAATATCGCCCCCAAAAACAGCCAAACGACGACCAGTGGAACTTTCGTCCCCTTGGTGGTCCTGATCTTGCCCTGGCCGCACTGCGGGCAATCGACCTCGGCGGGCCGCGGAGTCTCGGGCCACTTTTCGGCGGTGACGAAGTGCGTCTCACATTCCCCGCAGATCACCTCGGGCAGATCCCGGGGGAGGAGCCATCTC
>CAYYOX010000012.1:13948-16331 GCA_964473065.1 uncultured Planctomycetaceae bacterium
AACTGGTCGAGTTTTCCTTGCCAATCCTGTCTTTTCGCCTGCTGGGCCGCGGCTTGCGACGGAATCGGCTCCGCCGGCGACTCTTCAGAGGCATCGACAGCCGCCTCGGCCGTCGAACTCCGTGATTCGTCCTCCGAGGCGGTCAGCGCAGCGCGGGGTCCTAGCAGAAGCACGCCTGCCAAAACAAGCAGAAGTAACGCAATCACGGGACCGGATAGTCTTTTCATGGGTAGTGGCTCCACCCGTAAGGGTTGTTCTTGTGCGATGTGGCAAGGTGTCCGGTGCGAAAGGCAACGGCCTGTCCAGCGGAACGACGACCGCCGAATACGCACTTCTAGCCCAAAAAAGCACGACTTGTCAACAGGTTACGTAAAATGAAGTGCCTGGAAATGGTATTTGTGACAGCTATAGCTGACTTAAATGTATAATTGGTTAGTCGGGTCCAGTGAGGTGCGACCCAAAGAACGACAAGAGAAAAGGGGTTTCGATGAGTGCGCCGTCTGTCAACACCGATTCGGATGTGCTCGACCTGTTGCGGTCCACCGGGCCGATGACCGTCGCCGATTTGGCCGATGTCCTGGAAGTGACTCCCACGGCCGTCCGCCAACGTTTGATGCGGATGATGGCCCAGGCACTGATCCAGCGCGACACGATCCGCAAAGGCCGGGGACGTCCGCGACATCTCTACCGCCTGACCGACGAGGGCGTCCGGCTGACCGGCTCGAATTTCACCGATTTGGCCCTGGCCCTGTGGAGGGAGATCGCCCAGACCGAAGATCACGCGGTCCGCTCCGAGATGGTCACCCGCGTGGCCAAAACACTGGCCGAGAAGTATTTCGACCAGATCCAGGGCGAAACGACGGCCCAGCGGATGCGATCGCTCGGCGAACTGTTGGCCAAGCGGCGGATTCCCGTCTCGGTCGACGATTCCGGCGGCCAACTGGTCATGACGGCCCATGCCTGTCCATACCCGTCTCTGGCCGAGCAGGATCGCGGCATCTGTCAGATGGAAAAACAGCTATTTTCGGAGCTTTTGGCCCACGATATCGAGCTAACCCAATGCCGCCTTGACGGTGGGAAAGGGTGCCGGTTCCAAGTAAAATGAATCATGAGTATACTAAAGCCGACCAGAGGGCACAGAATCCCGGGACTGCCCCGGAATTGAAGGCGCCGGACACTCGACTTTCGTGGACCAAGCTACCCGATAGGAAGACCGATGACGCAACCGTGGATCGAAGGCCGGTTCGAGGAAAACGTACTGACCGCAACGGTCGAGCAATCGATCAACTGGGCCCGGCAGGCGAGCATCTGGCCGATGACGTTCGGCGTGGCCTGTTGCGCGATCGAGATGATGGCGGCCGGGGCAAGCCGCTACGACTTGGATCGGTTCGGCGCCGGCGCCTTTCGGGCCAGCCCGAGACAAAGCGATCTGATGATCGTGGCCGGAACGATTACTTACAAAATGTCCAGCCGGGTGCGACGCTTGTACGACCTGATGCCCGATCCGAAATACGTGATCGCCATGGGCGCCTGTGCGATCGGCGGCGGGCCGTACTTCGAACATGGATACCATGTGGTCAAGGGCGTCGATCTGGTGGTGCCCGTGGACGTCTACATTCCCGGTTGTCCGCCGCGGCCCGAGTCGCTTTTGGAAGGGCTCATGCGGTTGCAGGAGAAGATCAAGGGGCACCGGATCGCCAAGCGACCCTTAGCCGAGGGAACCAGTTGGCTCGGCAGTTTCGGCCGAGTCGGCACCAAAGTTCCCGACGAGTTGCCCCTGCCGCAGTCCAGCGGATATCTCGAAGTCGAAGTGACCGACACTTCTTCCAAGAAGTCGGAGGGCGCGTCCGATGAACCACTCCCTGACGATTCGCGATCTGCACGTTGAGGTAGCAGGTAAGGCGATACTCAAGGGAGTTTCTCTAACGCTTCATCGCGGCGAGATCCATGCGCTGATGGGTCCCAACGGCTCGGGCAAGAGCACGCTGGGGTTTGCCGTGATGGGGCATCCCGGCTACCAGATCACCGGCGGGACCATCGAGCTCGACGGGATCGACCTGCTGGCCCTCGAACCGCACCAACGAGCCCGCGCGGGACTGTTTATGGCCTTCCAGCGGCCGATCACCATCCCCGGCGTCAAGATGGCCGACTTTCTCCGCCATGCGGCCACCAACGTCCGCCAACCGGATCGCAAGGAGGGCGAAGAGCTGATCCCCATGCGGCAATTCCGCAAGGAACTCCGCCGGGAAATGGACCAATTGAAGGTCGATCAGCAGTTCGCCCGACGCTACGTGAACGACGGGTTCTCCGGCGGCGAGATGAAACGGGCCGAGATCCTCCAGATGGCCATGTTGCGACCGAAGTACGCCATCCTCGACGAGAC
>CAYYOX010000012.1:16341-27917 GCA_964473065.1 uncultured Planctomycetaceae bacterium
CGACGAGACCGACAGCGGCCTGGATGTCGACGCCGTGCGCGCGGCCAGCCGAAGCATCGCCCAGATCGGCGGCCGGCAAATGGGGATCCTCATCATCACGCACCACGAGCAACTACTCGAATACAATCAGCCCGACTACACCCACGTCATCCTCGACGGCCGCATCGTCGAAACTGGCGGCCCCGAACTGGCCAAGCAACTTCACAAACAAGGTTACGATCGAATCCGTCAATCCGTTTAACAAGAGTGCCGTACCATGGCCACCGAAATCCAAACCAAAACGCATGATCCTGTTGGCGAAATCAATAAGTACGATTTTCGCAACGAGGAACGCTATGTATTCAAGGCCCGCAAAGGGCTTGACGCCGAGGTCGTTTGTCAGATCTCGGAAATGAAAAGCGAACCCGCGTGGATGCGGGACTTTCGCCTAAAGAGTCTCGAAATCTTCGAGTCAAAGCCCGTGCCGCGCTGGGGCGGGCACATCGACATCAAGTTCGAGGACCTCTACTATTACATCAAACCGACCGACCACCAAAGCCGCACCTGGGACGACGTGCCCGAGGAGATCAAAACTACCTTCGACAAGTTGGGTATCCCCGAGGCCGAGAAGAAATATCTGGCCGGCGTGAAAGCCCAGTACGAGAGCGAAGTGGTTTACGGCTCGCTGCGGGAAGAGATGTCCAAGCAGGGCGTGATCTTCACCGACACCGACTCGGCCGTGCGCGAGCATCCCGACCTGCTCCGCGAGTACTTCGCCACGCTCATCCCCCCGACCGACAACAAGTTCGCCGCCTTGAACTCGGCCGTCTGGTCGGGTGGGTCGTTCGTCTATGTGCCGCCGGGCGTGAAGGTCGAGTTTCCCTTGCAGGCCTATTTCCGCATCAACGCGGCCAACATGGGCCAGTTCGAGCGGACGCTGATCATCGTCGACGAAGGGGCCCAGGTGCACTATGTCGAAGGCTGTACGGCCCCGATGTACAGCACCGAAAGCCTCCACTCGGCCGTGGTCGAAGTGATCGCCAAGAAGGGTTCCCGCGTCCGATATACCACGATCCAGAACTGGTCCAACAACATCTACAACCTGGTGACCAAACGGGCCATCGCCAAGCAGGACGCGCTGGTCGAATGGATCGACGGCAACTTGGGTAGCCGACTGACGATGAAGTACCCCTCGATCTACATGGTCGAGCCGGGCGCCCGCGGCGAGGTACTTTCGATCGCCTTCGCTTCGGCCGGCCAGCATCAGGACGCCGGCGCCAAGGCCGTGCATTGTGCCCCTTACACGTCGAGCCGAATCACCTCGAAGTCGATCTCGAAGAACGGCGGTCGAACCAGTTATCGCGGCCTGGTGCGAGTCGAAAAAGGGGCCAAAAAATCCAAGTCGACCGTCGTCTGCGATGCCCTGATCCTCGACCCGCAAAGCCGCAGCGACACCTATCCCTACATCGAAATCAACGAGCAGGACGTGATGGTCGGCCACGAGGCCAGCGTGTCCCGGATCGGCGAAGAACAATTGTTCTACCTGATGAGCCGGGGCCTCAGCGAGCCGGAGTCCGCCGCCATGATCGTCAACGGCTTCATCGAGCCGCTGATCCGCGAACTGCCCATGGAATACGCCCTAGAAATGAACCGCCTGATCCAACTGCAAATGGAAGGGTCGGTGGGATAGTATAAAGCCGCGACCGGTGGTCGCGCCCAGTAGTCGTGAAAACCGAACCACGGAATTCCGGCGCGACCAACGGTCGCGGCTTTATAGGGCCAGTCGCGGCATTGTAGGGAACTTGACATGACCTCGCAAACAATCGCCCAAGCGGGATTCGGCGCCTTCCTGGCCAGGCGTCGGGAACCGTCTTGGGTCACCGAGGCGCGGATCGCGGCATGGAGCGTGTTCCGCGAGATGTCCCTGCCCGAGCGGACCGACGAGGAGTGGCGTCGGACCGACCTGCGTGGGTTTGGGTTCGATCGGTTTGCGCTGCCCGGCCCAACGGCACCGGATCTGCCGACTCCCCGAGCCCTGTTGAGCGAAGGCGTCGAGTTGGCCGGTCGCTTGGTCTCGGTGGACAGTCACTCTACTATGGCCGAATGCGAGCAACAGGGCGTCCTCTTCGGCAGCCTGGACGGGTTGCTCGCCGAGCACGGGGACCTGCTTCGCCCCCACCTGCTGACCCGGGCGGTCGACCCGTACTACGACAAATTCGCGGCCCTACATGCCGCCTGCTATTGCGGCGGAACGCTGCTGTATGTTCCCAAAGGCGTGGTCCTGAAGCGACCGGTACACACGCTTTCGGTCCTCTCGCCCGGTGCGGTCGACTTCGGTCACACGCTGATCGTGCTCGAAGAAGGCGCCGAGGCGACCGTCTTGGCCGAAACGGCCAGCATCGACCCCAAAGCGGCCGGGTTGCATTGCGGGGCGGTCGAACTGCTCGTCGGGCCGGGGGCTCGGCTGCGATACGTCAACCTGCAAAACTGGGGACAAGGCGTGTGGCACTTCGCCCATCACAAAGCGCTCGTCGACCGCGACGCCGCATTGCAATGGACCATCGGCGCGATCGGCGCCCGGCTGGCTAAGGTCAACCAGCATGTGGCCCTGGTCGGGCCCGGGGCCGACGTGCAGGTCAACGGCGTGATGTTTAGCGAGGGCCGCCAACATCTCTCCTACCACACGCTGCAACATCACGAGGTGCCGTACGGGCGAAGCGACCTGCTCTACAGGGGCGGCTTGCAGGGCCGCTCGCGGATCGTGTGGCGGGGAATGATCAAGGTCGACCCCGACGCACAAAAGACCGACGCCTATCAGCGCGACGACAACCTTGTGCTTTCCGACGCGGCCCGGGCCGACTCCATTCCCGGGTTGGAGATCGAGGCCGACGATGTGAAGTGCTCGCACGGGGCCACCGCCGGTCGGGTCGACGACGAGCAGGTCTTTTATGCCCAAGCCCGCGGCCTCTCGCGTAACGAAGCCGTGCGGATGATCGTGGCCGGTTTCTTTCAGCAAGTGTTCGACCGGATTACGATCCCCAGCGTTCGCCATGCGTTGAGCGAGGCCATTGGCCGCAGAATTCGGGAGTATGACTGATGTCCGAGTTTGTTCGCGTCTGCCAAGTATCCGATGTGCCCGAGCCGGGAAAACGCATCCTCGAGGTCGGGGAGGATTTCATCGTCCTGTTCCATGTCAACGGGAAGTTTTACGCCTTGGACGATTGCTGCTCACACGACGGCGGCCCGTTGGGTGAGGGCCTGCTGGACGAGTTCACGATCATCTGCCCCCGTCACGGCGCCCAGTTCGACATCCGCACCGGCGAAGCCCTAACCATGCCCGCCGTGCGACCCACCAGATCCCACGAAGTGCAAGTCGACGGCGACGAAGTATTAGTCAAGTTAAGTGATGAGTAAAAACGTTTAGCGGCCCACCATGCCCATCTCCGAAGAAAAAGTCCTTGATGCTTTGCACCGAGTCGAAGATCCCGAGCTGCATATCAACATCGTCGATCTGGGTTTGATCTACGACATCGGGGTAGACGATCGCGACGGGGTGTCCGATCTGCACGTGCTGATGACGATGACCACGCCGGCTTGCCCCTATGCGCCCGAATTGGTCGAGGAGGTCAACGAGACGCTTCGAAAAATCGACGAAGTGGGCCAAGTCACGGTCGAGGTCACGCTTAGCCCCCCCTGGACGCCCGACCGCATGACCGAAGACGCCCGCGACCAGTTGGGAATCTTCTAAGACGGGCCGCTTGCCCGGTCGCAGTTCATCAGCTAAACTACGGTCAATGGTTAATCCCGCAACCCCCTTTCCCGCAACTCTGGAGGTCCTCGCTGATGAAAACGATGAGCATGGTTGTTGCCCTTTTCGTGGTCCTGATGATCGGTATGCCGATCGCTGCTGAGGACGTTGCTGCCGAAGACGGCGGGTTCGTCTCGCTGTTCGACGGCCAGACGCTCGACGGCTGGAAGCAGCTCGGCGGCAAGGCGAAGTATGTGGTCGAGGACGGCGCGATTCTCGGCGCCTCGGTCCCCAACACGTCGAACAGCTTCCTTTGCACCGAGAAAAACTACGGCGACTTTATCCTGGAACTGGAATTCAAGGTTGATAAGGCACTCAACTCGGGCGTGCAGATCCGCAGCAACAGTTTCGCCGATTATCACAACGGGCAGGTGCACGGCTACCAGGTCGAGATCGATGCCTCGCCCCGGGCCTACTCGGCCGGCATCTACGACGAAGGGCGTCGCGGCTGGCTGAACGATCTGAAAAACAACGAACCGGCACGCAAGGCGTTCAAGCAGGGCGAGTGGAACCATTTCCGGATCGAAGCGATCGGCGACTCGCTCAAGACCTGGATCAACGGCATCCCGGCCGCCGACCTGATCGACTGGATGACCCAAACCGGCTTCATCGGCCTGCAAGTACACGGCGTGGGCGGACGCCAAGATCCGCTCGAGGTCCGATGGCGAAACATCCGCATCAAGGACCTGGGCCGCTCCGAGCGGAAATCGTTGTTCGACGGCAAAACGCTTGACGGCTGGCATACCTTGCCCGGCGGCAAGTGGGAAGTCCGCGACGGCGTGATCCTCGGCACAAGCGAAAAGAGCGATCCGCGGCACGGGCAGTTGGTCAGCGACAAGCAGTACGGCGATTTCACCGTGCGACTTAAATACAAGTCGGTGAAAGGGAACAGCGGGCTCTACTTTCGCGTCGACAAGGTCGACGGCCCGGTCGGCGTACACGGGTTCCAGGCCGAGATCGATCCGGTTGACGATGTCGGCGGACTTTACGAGACGGGCGGTCGGGCCTGGGTTTCCCAGCCGACGCCCGAGCAGGTCAAGGAGTATTTCAAGCCGGGCGAGTGGAACGAGATGAGCGTCTCGGCCCGCGGACGGCATATCATAGTACGCGTCAACGGGCACAAGACGGCCGAACTGCTCGACGACCCGGGCCGATTGGAAGGCCATTTGGCCCTGCAACTACACGGCGGGATGGACATGCACGTCGAGTTCAAGGACATCGAGATCCTCGAACCATGCGCCCAGTAAAGACCGTTTAGCGGCGGGGCTTGCCCCGCGTTTTTGACGTTTTTTTGGCGCGACCACCGGTCGCGGCATTGTACGGGCGCGACCACCGGTCGCGGCTTTATAGGGAATCGAGTATGGCGCGCGTCGATCCGGCGGAAGTGGCGGCCTTGGCCGAACGAATTCGGATGGCCGGCGGGGACTACGCGCATCCGATGCCCCGGCGACGGGTGATGCTGCCCGTGGTCTTGCTGCTGGCTACCTGCGCATCGACCTTCTTCGCGGCGGCCAGCGATTGGCTCCCGGCCTACTACCTCGGCAGCTTCGATCGGGCCGGCCATACCATCGCCCAGCATTGGCAACAGGGGCTGATCTACATGGCGGCCGTGATGGGGATCCTCTTGACGCACGAGATGGGCCATTTCCTGATGACCGTGCGATACCGGATCCCCGCCAGCCTGCCCTTCTTCATTCCCATGCCGATGGTGCTCTTCGGGACCATGGGGGCGGTGATCGGTATGGATCGCTCGCGGGCCGATCGGCGACAGATGTTCGACCAGGGCATTGCCGGACCACTGGCCGGGCTCGCGGTGGCGCTGCCGGTTACCTGGGTGGGAATCCTGCAGCTCCAAGCGAACGCTCCGATGGGCGACCCCTTCGGATTCTATTGCCCCTTGATCTTCCGCCTGATGATCGACACGCTGCGGCCCGACATGGCGGGAACCACCGTCTTGTACTTGGGCCAGTTCAACGCGTTCCTGATGGCCGGGTTCGTGGGCATGTTTGTCACGGGCCTGAACATGTTGCCGATCGGTCAGCTCGACGGCGGGCATGTGACCTACGCCCTGCTGGGACGCCGAGCCCACATCCTGGCCCGGGCCGTGCTGATCGGCGCCATCCTGTTCATCGTGATCGCCGAGAAGCACCTCTGGGTCCTGATGGTCGTGCTAATCACGCTGATCGGCACAGACCACCCGCCCACGGCCAACGACCGTGCAAAACTGGGCCCATGGCGAACGGCACTCGGCTGGGTCTCGCTGGCGATCCCCATCTTCTGCTTCCACCCGCTAGTATTCCGTTTCGGCAGCAGCCCGTAAGCACCCAGGGTGTGGTCGCTTCAGCGACCATACATTCCGTCTTGCACCATTCCACAGCGTTTCCCGGTAATATGAGGGGTGCGAATGGTCGTTCGGGCCGAGAATTGCCCTTCCCGGGCCCTTGGAGCGCTTGACTAGTGTCTGTTAAGATGGAAAGTTTGAAGTGTTGGCCAGATGATCTGGGTGAACTTACCCGACGTAGCAGGGGACCCGGCGTTGAACGAAAACGATCCTACCGAACCGCTTAAGCAAAACGAACCGCAACCGCCCGAGGCCGAAGAGCCCTCGATGGAAGAACCGGCCGGCGAAGAATCCTCGCGGCAGCGGATCTTGATCGGCTCGCAGCGCGATCCGGCCGCCAATCGGGCGCGTCAGAAACGCGATTGGAAGCCCGTGGCCGGTCAAGAGGACAAGCCGCCAGAAGAAAAGGTTACAGAGGAGAAGGTTGCGGAAGAACAGCCCAAAGTCGAGCCCGAGGTTGCCGTGGGGCAGGAGGAACCTCCCGTCGAGGCGCCCCAAGCCTTGCGGTTCCCCGTCCCTGACCGTCGGCATCAACTCTCCGACGATCTTCAGGACGAGTTCGACGAGGCGTTGGCCGACGCGTCGCTGGACGACTTGATGACCGGCGGCGATTCGTCGGCCGGCGAGGACGTTTTGGAGGAAGAAGCTCAATTGACCGGCCGCGTCGTGGCCGTGCGGCGCGAGGATGTGTTCGTCGAACTGGGTAGCCGCGAGCAAGGCTGCGTGCCGCTGAAGCAGTTCGAGAAACCGCCCGAGATCGGCGCCGCGCTCGAGGTTGTCGTCCAGCGGCTTAACAACGAGGACGGACTCTACGAATTGAGCCTTCCCGCGGCCGCCGTCAGTGTGGGAGACTGGTCGCACGTCAAGGAAGGGATGCTGGTCGAAGCCCGAGTGACCGGGCACAACACGGGCGGTTTGGAGTGCGAAGTGGGGCACCTGCGCGGGTTCATTCCTATCAGCCAGATCGCCCTGTATCGAGTAGAGGATCTGGCCGAGTTCGTCGACCAGAAGTTCAACTGCCTGATCAGCGAAGCCAATCCCGAACGCCGCAACCTCGTGCTCAGCCGCCGGGCCGTACTGGAACGCGACCGGCAGGAAGCCAAGGAGAAGCTGCTGGCCTCGCTCGAGCCGGGCCAGGAGTTCGAGGGCGTGGTCCGCAAGCTGATGGATTTCGGCGCGTTCGTCGATATCGGCGGCGGCGTCGACGGACTGGTCCACATCAGCCAACTGTCGTGGGATCGGATCGATCATCCCAGCGAAGTGCTCAGCGAAGGGCAGACCATCAAAGTGAAGATCGAAAAGGTCGATCAGGCCACCGGCAAGATCGGTCTGGCCTATCGCGACATGCTCGAGAATCCCTGGGACAAGGCCGAACAGAAGTATCCGACCAACAGCGTCTTCGAAGGCACCGTCACGAAGCTGATGGAGTTCGGCGCCTTCGTCCGCTTGGAGCCGGGCGTGGAGGGGTTGGTCCATATTTCCGAGTTGTCGCACAAGCGGATTTGGCGGGCAAGCGACGTGGTGCATGAAGGCGACAAGGTTCAGGTCATGATCCTCTCGGTCGACCCGAACGCCCAGCGAATGAGCCTCTCGATCCGCCAAACGGTCGACGAGCCCGAGCCGGTCAAGAAGGAAGAAGGGGCCGAGGCAGGCGCGCTTCCCGAGGAGCCCACGACATCGCATCGCCCCGACCATACGCTCAACGGCGGTCTGGCAAATCCCTCCGGCGGGCAACAGTTCGGACCGAAGGGGTAGCGCGCGCGCCTCGGCAGGTCACCCATTGATGAAACCTTTGAACATACGGCCGATTTGGGTTTGCGGATCCGTGCCGACGATCTGAAAAGCCTCTTCGAAGAAGCGGCCGAGGCCCTGTTCTCCGTCGTCGTAGTGAACCTCGACGACGTGGCGCCTGTCAGGGAAACCCGTTTTCAACTCGAAGCCGATCGGCTCGACGAATTGCTCCGCGACTGGTTGGCCGAACTGCTCTTCGCATTCCACGCCGAACATATAGTCTTCTCGCAGTTCGACGTGACGATCGAAGACACCCGACTCACGGCCACCGCCCGAGGCGAACCGATCGACCCGAAGCGTCACGAACTCGCCTCGGAAGTCAAGGCGATCACCTATCACGAGCTCAAGGTAGAGCACGACCACTTCGGCTACCTGGCCGAGGTGATCGTCGACGTATGATGTCGTGTTGGGGAAGTCCCGGATCAGGAAAACAGCCGCATGATATCCAATCCGATGACCCAGACCATTAGGCTGAGGATGAAGACGAGTCCGATGTAGGTTAGGGCCATTTGGACTCGTTCGTCGGCCGGTTTGCCGCGGATCCCTTCCCAGGCCAACAGCACCATGTGCCCGCCGTCCAGCAGCGGAATCGGCAGGAAGTTGATCACGGCCAGATTGGCGCTTAAGAGGGTCAAGAAGATCAACAACTCGGCGGTGCCTTGATCGGCATGGATCTTCGCGACGCGGAAGATGGTAATCGGACCGCCCAGTGCCTTCGGCGAAATCTGCGTGCCGATCTTCTGCAGGAAACGATACACGATCAGCGTGGCGCCAAGTGTTTCCTCGGCCCCAAGGCGAACGGCCCCGCCGAACGATTCGGCCCGCTGGAGATAATCGAGCGATTGGAGCACGAACCCGCGATCGGGATCGAACCAGTCGTCGGCCACCATCGAGTCGAGCGTGGCCGTCTGGGGCTCTTCCTTGCGAACCCAGTTCAGTCGAATCTGCGTGTCGGGCGGGTAGAATTGCAGGCTGAAGATCAACGCGGGCCAATTCCGCTCTTCCTCGCTGAACTCGATGCTCGCCTCGGATAGCTCCAGGTCGTCGTATTTCGGGTCGGGCTTTTTCGGGGGAAGCAAGATCGCTTCGACGATTTCATCGCCCGGCTGCAAGCCGGCCTTGGCTGCCGGACTGTCTTCCAGCACGGCCTCGACCCGGTTGAGCACTGGGAAGGCGATTCCCAACGCCGGCGCCGTCATGGGTACATCCGCTCCGTACATGTCGGACGACAGGGTCTCGAACCAGTCGACCTCACGCAGCGTGGCTTCCAGCGTCAGCGGTTCCGGCTCGGACTCGCGCTCGACGGTCAGGGCGACCGTTTCACCCGCCCTACGTCGAAGTCGGTCGGCCAAGGTCATCGGATCGCCAACGGGATCGCCGTCGATGGCCGTAATCCGATCACCCGGTTGGATTCCGGCCTTCGCGGCGGGTGACTCTTTTTGCACGGCCCGGATCGGACCCATACCCATCACCAGCCCCAATCGACGCATCCGTTTGACCGGGACTTCGATCTGAACTTCACTGGTCGAGGTCGACTCGGGTTTTTTGCCCTCGGTTCGCTGCACGATCAGTTGCAGCGGTTGCTCCCGATGCAGGGCCAATTGGGTGTGCAGCTCGGCGAAACTGGCCACCGGCGTGCCGTTGATCTCGACGATCTTGTCGCCCGGCTCCAGCGGCGGTTGGGCCTGATCGGCTACCGAGCCGGGGAACACGGCCGGCGACTTGTCGCGCAGCGTGGTGGTCGACGAGCTGAAGATGCCGATCCGCGGCAGCAGCCCACTGCTGTCGGGCAGCACCGTGACGTCGAACGGCTCGTCGACGCCGGGCCGACTTACCACCATCGGCACGCCCTGCTCGAGGTCATCGCCCAGCGAAACGGCCTCCTGCATGTCGCGGAACTTGAGGATCTTCCGCCCCGCCACTTCCAGGATCGTGTCGCCGACCCGGAGGTTTTCCTGCCATGCGGCCTCGCCGGGTAGCAAGCGTCCCACTTGGCACGGGCGACGTTTCACACCCATGCCCGGCATGAAGGCCACCACCGCCATCACGACGGCAAAGATCAGATTCATGATCACGCCTGCCGAGATGATCGCCATTCGACGCGGAACGCTTTGGGCCAAGTAACTTCGCGGGTCGTACAGGGCCTGCTCGGCCGCCTTGATATCGACCTTCGGTTCGTCTTCTTTGGACTCCTCCGGCTGGTCGCCATCTTGCTTGGCCCGTTCGATCTCCTCGCGCAATCGGGCCGGGTTGTCCTCTTGGCCGAGCATTTTGACGTAGCCGCCCAGCGGCAAGATACCGATGCCGTACTCGGTCTCGCCGTAGGTGAACTTACAGAACTTCAATCCGGCGATGTCGAAGCCGAGATAGAATTTCTCGCACTTCACGCCGCAAAGCTTGGCCACGACGAAGTGGCCCAGTTCATGGACGAAGATCACCATCCCCAGGCCGAAGGCGACCTTGAGTATGCCAATCCAAAACGCGAGATCCAACCAACCCGATGCGATCAAGTACAAACCCAACGCGATACCTCCTGACGAGCCCAACCGTCCATTTCGAGCACGCGCTCGAGACTCGGGTTGGGGTCGAAGTTATGATTTTCTAGAACACTTTTGCAGGCGGGCACGATCTCCGCGAAGCCGAGCTTCTCGTCGAGAAAGGCCGCCACGGCCGCTTCGTTGGCCCCATTGAGCACGGCCCCGGCCGTACCGCCGTCGCGAGCAACTTGCAGTCCCAACCCCAAGGCGGGATACCGCTGGGGGTCGGCCGGATGAAAGTCCAACTGCATGGCCCGAGTGAAGTCCAACTTCTCGGCGATCCCCTCGCGACGCTCCGGCCAGGTCAGGGCATACTGGATCGGCAGCTTCATGTCGGGCGGACTCAACTGGGCCACCACCGATCCGTCATTATATTCTACCATCGAATGGACGATCGATTGTGGATGAATTACCACGCCGATCTGATCCGCCCGCAGATCGAACAGCCATCGAGCCTCGATGATCTCCAGGGCCTTGTTCATCAGCGTGGCCGAATCGATGGTAATTTTCCGGCCCATGTCCCAAGTGGGATGGGCCAGGGCGTCGTCGACGGTCACGTCGGCAAGCTGTTGACGATTATATGTCCTAAACGGCCCCCCGCTGGCGGTAAGGATCACACGCCGAACCTCATCCCGACGGCCCGCCTGCAGGGCCTGGAACACGGCGCTGTGCTCGCTGTCGACCGGCAACAACCGGGCCTGCTTCTCTTCGGCCAGTCGGGTCACCAACGGCCCGCCGACCACGAGGCTCTCCTTATTGGCCAAGGCGACCGTCTTGCCGGCCTCCAAAGCGGCCCAAGTTCCCCGAAGACCCGCACTGCCCACGATCGCCGAGACCACGATGTCGGTCTGCTCGTCCGAAGCGATCCGCTCGATAGCCTCCGGGCCGATCAGCAACTCGACGCCTTCGGGCAATGACGACCAATCTTGCCGGCCGGCCGACTCCGGGTCGGTCGCCACGATCTGTCGCGGGGCGAATTGCTCGGCCTGACGACACAATAGATCCGTATTACCATGGGCGGAGAGGGCAACGACTCTAAGCCGCCCCCCAGAAGCACTGATTACTTCCAACGTGCTGCGACCGATGCTTCCGGTCGAACCCATTACGGCCACATTAGTTA
>CAYYOX010000013.1:0-7196 GCA_964473065.1 uncultured Planctomycetaceae bacterium
ATACAAACGCGAGACGAACTCGATGCCGCAATGGGCCGGCTCGTGTTGGTATTATCTGCGGTACCTCGATCCGACGAACGACCAGATGCTGGTCGATCCCGAGTTGGAAAAGGCCTGGATGCCGGTCGATCTCTACGTCGGCGGGGCGGAACACGCCGTGTTGCATCTGCTCTATGCCCGATTTTGGCACAAAGTGCTTTTCGACCGCGGTCACGTCAGCATGCCCGAGCCGGTTCAGAAACTGGTCAACCAGGGGATGATTCTGGGCCAAATGGAGTTCACTGGGTACCGCAATCAGACCGGCGATTGGGTCGGTGCCGGAAACGTGAAGACGAACTCCGCGGGTCAGCAGATCGACAAATCGACCCGCGAGCCGGTTGCGGCCGAAAAGGTTCAAGCGGAGGATGTCGAGAAGCAAGGCGACACGTTCGTGCTGATGTCCGATCCTTCGATCAAGATCGACAGCCGGGCCCACAAGATGTCGAAAAGCCGGGGCAACGTGGTCAATCCGGACGACGTGGTGGCCGACTTCGGGGCCGATTCCTTGCGGCTGTACGAGATGTTCATGGGTCCGCTCGAATCGGTCAAGCCGTGGAATATGGACGGGGTCAGCGGCGTGTGGGGATTCCTCGACCGCGTGTGGCGGATGATGATCGAGGAACGGGCCGAGACCGTGCAATTGAACTCGGCCGTGCAAGACATCGAGCCGAGCGAAGAGCAAAACCGCGTGTTGCACAAGACGATCAAGGCCGTAACCGACGACCTGGACGCCATGGCCTTCAACACGGCCATCGCCCGAATGATGGAGTTTACCAACTACTTCTTGAAGCAGGACGCCCGGCCCAAGACGGCCATGGAGCGCTTCATCCTGCTGCTATCGCCGTTCGCCCCGCATCTGGGCGAAGAGCTTTGGGCCCTTCTGGGACACGAGCAAACCCTGGCCTTCGAGCCCTGGCCCGCCTACGACGAGTCGGCCATCAAGGAAGACACGATCGAAGTGCCCGTGCAGATCAAGGGCAAGGTCCGCAGCCGAGTCAAGATCCCCACCGACGCCGACAAGGCCGCGCTCGAAGCCGCCGCGCTGAACGATCCACGAATCAAAGAACTGCTAGACGGCAAAACGGTAGTAAAAACGATCGTCGTACCGGGCCGGTTGGTTAATTTCGTAGTGAAGTGTAAACAGGTACTTGTCCGGAAAAAGGTGACAGGCGCGAATGGCACTGCCGTGTTCGCAAAAACGGGTCATTCCGGCGAACACTGGGCAGATTAACCACGACCTGGCAACGCAAATACCAGCACGGCCGGCACAACAAACCTGTCGCGAGGACATTCGGCAAAGACTTGCCCCCCATAGTGGCTGGTGCGTCATGGCGTCGGATTGTGATTAGCCCGCGGGTTGCCGTCCGGGACTGTCCTGGCCTGTGTGGCGACGGCGTGCGGGCTGTATTTTGTCCCTTCTTTTGTGGATTTTTGGAGCTATATTTCAGCGGCTACATACTTTGCCGGCAAGGAAGCGCCAAGGCATACCGAGAGCCCCTAAGCTGGTCTTGATCCAGGGGATTGGCGGCAGACAGTGATATTTATTGGTATATGTGGCCTTTAATCGCTATGTGAGTCCGGGAACATGTGTTCCCGACCACAGGCAGATTTCCGGCGATGACTTGTTCGGAGGATTTCGATGGCCGTTCCCCCGAAGGGACAAAGAAGTGACGGTACAGAACCGTCGGATGGGAAACCGACCGATGTTTCGACCGGCGTCGTCGGAAGGCGTCGCGTTCGGATTTTGATCTTTGGAGCGATTTTTCTGGCGGCCGTGGCGGGAGGTCTTTTCTTCCGAAACCAGCTCGTTCGGGCAACGGCTTTGCTGGTTCCCGACCCCAATTCCGGACGCGAAGTTCTTTACTGGACATCGGAGCATGATGCCAGCTACCGCAGTGATGGGCCGGGCAAGGATGGCATGGGGATGGACCTGGTGCCGGTCTACGAGGGCCAGGAGATGCCTGCCGGGCCGACGGTGATCGACCCGGCTATCACGGAACGAGTCTATCCCACCGGACTGGTCGAGAAGGGGCCGCTGGTTCGGACCCTTCATACGGTCAGCACGATTGACTATGCCGAGCCTCGCGTTGGCGATATCACCCTGAAGATCGATGCCTGGCTGGAGAAGCTTTACGTCGACCATGAAGGGCAGCCTGTCCGACGTGGCGATCCGCTGTTCGACGTGTACTCTCCCGAGTTGGTTTCGACGCAAGAGGAGTTTCTTATCAGTCTGCGGGCTTGGCAAGAAGCGAAGCAGCAAGACAACCGCACAATTCTCGAAACTACCGAAAGCAACCTGAATGCCGCTGGGCAACGGCTGAGATTCTGGGATGTCACGGACGAGCAGATTGAAGAGCTAGTCAAAACCGGGACGGTCCGCAAAACGCTGACTTTCTACTCGCCCTTTGACGGCATCGTCACGGAGAAGCAGGCCTTCGAAGGCAAGTTTATCCGGGCGGGTGAGTTACTCTACCGGGTAGCCGACCTGTCGAAGGTATGGGGCTACGTTTACGCCTACCAAGATCAACTCCATTGCGTTTACGAGGGTCAAGGGGCGACACTCCGTCTGCCGAACATTCCGGGAAACACGTTGCAGGGAAAAGTAGTCTATATCTATCCGTACCTGGAACCCGAAACGCGTGCCGTCAAGGTGCGTCTGGAATTCGATAACCCTGACTTGCTGCTGAAGCCGGGCATGTTCGCCGATGTCGAGTTGGAGCCGCACCGAATGGGCGTAGGCATCAAGGCGCCCAAGCGGGCGATTCTGCAGACGGGTGAGCGTGAGGTGGTCTTCGTGGTATTGCCCGGAAACAAGTTTCAGGAACGAGAAGTTACCACCGGGATGGAGTTGGACGGCCAGATGATCGAGGTGCTCGCCGGCGCCCGTGAGGGTGAGCGAATCGTCACCGAGCCCAGCTTTCTCCTGGATAGTGAGAGTCGCCTTCGGGCGATCAGTCTCCGGTTCGGGCCTGCGCCCGCATGGAGCCGACAAATGGGCAAGGGCGAGCATGAAGGTCACCAAATGCCGCAGGGTGCCATGCCGGGCATGAAGCACGACGCGCCACCGCAGAAGGAAATGCAGATGGATCAGCGGAATCAGCACTCGGGGCATTCTCAGGGTGCGCCTTCGGATCCTCAACAATGATGGAACCAGAAGTGAACACACGCGTGCAGCAAACAGTGCTGGCGGGACGAGACTTGCTCCGCCGCTCGGAACAACTCGCACGGAAAGTTGCGATCCTGGGATTATTGCTCGCCTTGGGCCTTGCGCTGGGCCTGGGTTTAAGGGCCGTCTTACTGCCCGTCGTGCCGCCGCCATTGGCAAAGCTATTTGGTAGTGAAGACGCCATGGATGGAAAAGGAGCAGGCCGTGGCGACTCGGCGCGAGAAATCGCCTTCTGGAAATCCTCGATGATCCCCAACTTCGTCTCGCCCAAACCGGGGCCCGACCCGATGGGTATGGATCTGATCCCCGTCTACGTTGATGAACTGGCAGGTGAGAAGTTCATCACGCTGAGTCTCGACCTGATGGAAAACATCGGCCTTCGGACTGTCCGTGTGGAGCATGCCGAGGCCGAGCGGATCGTGCGAACCATCGGCCAAGTCGATTACGCCGAGCCGCTACTGGGCGACTTGACGCTCAAGGTGGGTGGATGGATTGAAGAGTTGCTGGTCGATCATGTGGGGCAGCGCGTGGAGCGGGGACAGCCGTTGTTCCGTTTCTATTCCCCCGAGGTGGTGACCGCCCAAGAGGAGTTTTTGCTCAGTCCGCGACGCAGGTCGGACGCAACGGGGCAAACGACCGGGCTGGGAATGGCGGGCTTGGCCATCTACAGTGCTTATGACAAGCTTCGCTACTGGGACGTTCCGGAAGACGAAATCGAGGCGATCCGCAACAGCGGACAATCCAGGAAGGCCGTGACGTTCCGCTCGCCGTTTTCGGGTTGGGTGATCGAGAAGCATGCGAATGAAGGCATGCACATGAAGCCCGGTAGTCGCTTCTACCGAATTGCGGATCTGTCGACGATGTGGGTCTACGTCTACGCCTACGAATACCAACTGCCATGGATACGCGTGGGCCAATCGGCGCGGCTGACGCTTCCCTTCCGCCCCGGCGATGTGTTCGAGGGCAAGGTGATCTACATCTATCCCAGCGTCGACCCGCAGACCCGGCAGATTCGGGTGCGACTGGAATTCTCAAACGCCGAGTTGGATCTGAAACCACAGATGTACGCCGACGTGGAGATCTCTGCCGGCGAAGGAGGAAGATCCCTCGTTGTTCCGTTGGATGCGGTAATCCATATCGGCGACCAGGAGATTCTCGACGGCGTGATGCGGCGAAAAGGCATAACCTACGTCCAAATCGACCTCGGGAAGTTCGAGCCGCGCGAGGTGGTTCTGGGCGAAGATCTTCAGCGGGGGCAAGTCGCAGTCCTGTCCGGACTGAAAGACGGCGAAGAGGTCGTCGTTGCGGGGCAATTCCTGCTCGATACTGAACGAAAGGTCAAAGAGTCGAATTTGCGGATGTTCATGCCCGGAGACGAAGATCAAAAGGATGCCCCATGATCGGAAAACTGATTGAATTCTCCGTAAACAACAAGTTCTTGGTGCTGCTGCTCACGGCAGTGCTCATTCTGGGCGGCGTGTACGCGATGTTCACGATCCGGCTGGATGCGATTCCAGACCTCAGCGATGTCCAGGTGATCGTCTTGACCAAGTACCCTGGCCAGGCTCCCCAGGTGGTCGAGGACCAGGTTACTTATCCGCTGACCACCACGATGCTTGCCGTACCGCATGCGAAGGTGGTGCGCGGCTACTCGATGTTCGGTTACTCGTTCATCTACGTGATCTTCGAGGACGGGACCGATCTCTACTGGGCTCGCAGCCGCGTGCTGGAGTATCTCAGCACAGTGGCCGGCGATCTTCCGCCAGGCGTCACACCCCGTTTGGGACCAGACGCTACGGGCGTGGGCTGGGTCTACGAGTATTCTTTGTACACCGGCTACTACAGTCCCGATCATCCGGGCGGCATCTATCATGACGGCGAGAAGGACCGCTGGTATGGCTCTGTGAGCGATGCCCCGGAAGAGGACCGCGAGCGTCTCGACTGGGTGCGGGTCTTTCGCGAGCCGGGCACGTGTCCCGTTTCCGAGAAACCGCTGGTCCGGGCCGAGTATGACCTTTCCCAGTTGCGGAGCCTTCAGGATTGGTATCTGCGGTATGAGTTGACGGCCGTGGACGGGATCGCCGAGATTGCCAGTTTGGGCGGATACATCAAACAATACCAAATCGAGATCGATCCGAACCGACTGCTGGCGTTCAAGTTGGCGATCCACGAGGGCCGCCAGGCCATCAAGCGTTCTAATCGCGACGTCGGCGGTCGGCTGGTGGAATTGGCCGAGAATGAATACATGGTTCGCGGACTAGGGTATCTCGGCGGAGGACTTAGCACTCCCGAGACCAGCCGCCAAGTGATCGAAGACCTCGGCAATGTGGCCTTAGGGACGACTGCCGAGGGCGCGCCCATCTATCTCCGTGAAGTGGCCAACATCCACTTGGGTCCCGAGTTGCGACGTGGACTGGCGGAATCTGATGGGGAAGGAGAGGCCGTCGGCGGTATTGCGATCATGCGATTCGGGGAAAACGCCCAGCAGGTGATCGCGAACGTCAAGGAGAAGTTGGAGCAACTCCGCGCCGGATTACCGCCCGGCGTGGACGTCAAGTCCGAGTACGACCGCTCGGCGTTGATCGAACGGGCCGTCGATACGCTCAAGGAGACGCTGCTGGAAGAAATGGCGGTCGTCGGCGTGATCATCCTGATCTTCTTGCTCCATTTCCGCAGTTCGTTGGTGGTGATCTTTGTTCTGCCCACGGGAGTCCTGGCTTGCTTCATCCTGATGAATCTGGCGGGAATCAACGCCAACATCATGAGCTTAGGCGGCATCGCACTGGCTATCGGCGTGATGGTCGACTCGGCGGTGATCCTGATCGAAAACGCCCACAAGCATTTGGAGGAGGACGACGGCACAAGGCCCCATTCGCAGATTATCATCGAGGCATGCCAAGAGGTCGGGCCGCAGTTGTTCTTCTCGCTGTTGGTGATCACCGTCAGTTTCGTGCCGATCTTCGCGCTGATCGGGCAGTCGGGCCGGTTGTTCAAACCGCTGGCCTTCACCAAAACGTTTGCCATGGCGTCGGCGGCCTGCATTTCCATCACGATTATTCCGGTGCTGATGGCGTTTCTCGTGCGGGGTAAGATTCCTCACGAGGAGCGAAACATCGTTAGCCGCGCGCTGATGCGACTCTACGAGCCGGCGTTTTGGCTCTCGATGCGAGGAGGACCGCTCACGCTGGTGATCGCCGTGTTGCTCGTGGTCGTCACGTGGTGGCCGTATTCACAACTCGGCAGCGAGTTTATGCCGCCCTTGGAGGAAGGCGACCTGTTGTACATGCCGACCACGGACCCGTCGGTGTCGATCTCCAAGGCACGGGAACTCTTGCAGCAGACCGACAAGCTCATCAAGACCTTTCCCGAGGTGCATCATGTCTTCGGAAAGGCGGGCCGAGCAGAGACGGCTACCGACCCGGCCGGGCTGGCTATGCTGGAGACCACGATTGCACTTGAGCCCGATAAGTCGAAGTGGCGGACGAGGCGGGTCCAACGCTGGTTCTCGGGATACCCCGGATGGCTCAAGGCGCCGTTGGTCTGGTTCTGGCCGGAGCAGCGAACGATCACTGACGAGGAACTGATCTATGGCTGGAATCAGGCCAACGGAGTCCACATACCAGGACTGGACGACGTGGTGAAGATCCCGGGCTTGACGAATGCCTGGACAATGCCGATCAAGACCCGCATCGACATGCTGTCGACAGGTATCAAAACGCCGATCGGCATCAAGGTGGTCGGCGACGACCTGAACACCTTGGCCGAGTTGGCCGAGTCGATCGCCAGCCAGTTGAGGACGCTGCCGGACACGGTGAGCGTCTTCGCGGAGAAAACGGTCGGCGGCTATTACATCGACTTCAAGGTCAAACGCGCCCAGGCGGCCCGTTATGGGATGAACGTGCAAGACGTGCAGGACGTAATCTTGACCGCCCTGGGTGGGATGAACGTAACGACCACGGTCGAAGGGTTGGAGCGCTACCCGGTCAACGTC
>CAYYOX010000013.1:7206-12536 GCA_964473065.1 uncultured Planctomycetaceae bacterium
CGTCCGCTATCCCCGCGAGCTTCGAGACAACCTGACGAAGCTGAGGCGGACCCTGATTGCCACGCCCACCGGAGCCCAAGTCCCCATCCAGCAGGTGGCCGAGCTTTCGGTCCACACGGGTCCGCCGGTGATCCGCAGCGAACAAGCCCGCCCCAACGCTTGGATCTATGTGGACGTGTCGACCAGCGACATTGGCGGCTACGTCCGTCGAGCACAAGCACTCGTCCAGGAAACGGTAATAAGTCAGCCCGACTTTCCCACCGGTTACAGCATCGTGTGGAGCGGGCAGTATGAGTACATGCAGGAGGCCAACCGCCGGCTGATGCTGGTGGTGCCCGTGACGCTGGTGGTGATCATCTTCCTACTGTACCTCAGCACCCGAAGTGTCTTCCGCACGGTCGTCATTCTGCTGGCCGTTCCGTTCAGCCTGGTGGGAGCAATCTGGTTCCTGTATTTCCTGGGTTACAACCTCAGCCTTGCCGTTTGGGTTGGCTTGATCGCCCTGGCAGGCTTGGACGCGGAAACCGGCGCGGTCATGCTGCTCTACCTGGACGTCTCCTACGACAAGTTCCGCAAGCAGGGCAAGATGCGAAGCCTCCGCGATCTGGAACTGGCGATTCACGACGGGGCTGTCAAGCGGATCCGGCCGAAGACGATGACCGTCATGTCGTCCCTGTTGGGGTTGTTGCCGATTATGATCGGCGAGGCCACCGGTTCGGATACGATGAAGCGTCTGGCCGCCCCGATGATCGGAGGGCTGGTCACCAGCTTCGCCATGGAGTTGCTGGTCTATCCGGTCATCTTTTACTTCCACAAGCGGCCCGAAGTACGGCGGCTGATGCAAAGCGATTCAGGAGGAGAATGATGAACCCCTGGGAACTCCACCCGCTGTTGGTCCATTTTCCCATCGCCTTTCTGCTGGGAGGTGCGTTGCTGGACCTGGTGACGTTGCGATACCGTCGGGAAACACTCTCGCGCAGTGCCGCCGGGCTCTTGTTGGCCGGCGTTTGCACGGGCTGGCTTGCCGCGGCGGCCGGGCTGCTTGCCTTTTACACGGTTCCCGCGCACACCGAAGAAGCCCATGGGAAGATGTACTGGCATCTAGGCCTCGCGATTGCCTCGCTTCTTCTGTTTACTTGGGTCGCGATCGCGCGTTGGCGGTACCGCGCTTCACCTCCGAAGCTTCCTCACGCCGTGGCAGCCGTATTCGCAAGCGTCTTGTTGGCCCTGACCGGTTACCTAGGCGCCGATCTCGTCTATCACGGCGGCGCCGGCGTAAGGCCCGAACTGCTCGCGCCCGAAATCCGTGAGGGACACTCCCACAGCCAAGGAAGCGGGCACGGCAACACCCATCAGCACGAAGACACGCACCACTGACGGCTTGTTCCTCATCACGGCGGTCGTTTGTCAGGGCGCTCGTGGGGCATAGGTGCTGGTACGGTGAATTCCATCACCACTGCCGTTGCGTCGTCATTCGGCGCCGCACTACCGCGATGGGCCCTGATCGCTTCATCGATTCGCCGCAATGTGTCGCTCACCGAGACATCTCGGCAACTTGCCAGCAGGTGGGCCAGCCGTTGCCGTCCGAACAACTCATCCTTGGGGTTTGCCGCCTCAGTAATCCCGTCGGTCATCATCATCAGTCGATCTCCCGGCCTGACCTGGACCGTTTCCGTCTCCCAGATCCCTTCACCGTGTACGGTCAGTAGCCCTCCGGTAGATCGCAGCTCTCGCAGCGATCCGGTGGCCGGGAGAAACCAGGCCGGCTCGTGCCCCGCGCTGGCGTACTGCAAGGTCCCTGCCGCGCGATCCCATCGTGCAACCATCATGGACGCAAAATCTTCCGTCAGCGAAACGGCGCTGAATTCGTCGTGGATCCGACGCAGGATTTGGTCCGGGTCGTGATGGTGTTCGGCCGCGTGCAGCAGCAGCGTCTTCAGCATCGTCGCACTCATAGCCGCCGGAACGCCATGTCCGGTGACGTCGGCAATGCATAACAACCATGTTCCGTCTGGCAGGGCCACGACATCATAATAATCGCCTGCTACCTCCGTGGCAGGTTGGTAGTGATGGGCCAAACTTAGCCCGGGAACCTCTACGCCATTGGGCAAGAGATGTTCTTGGATACGCCGGGCTTTGGCCATCTCGCTGCGACGCCGCCGCTCCGTCTCGGCCAGCGTAGAACTCATTGAGTTGATTGCGTCGGCCAGGTACATAAACTCCTCGTTATGGAAAGGGCCGGCCTGAACGCCGAATCGCCCCTTGGTAATCTGGCGTACGGTGGCAACCAGTTCTTGCAGGGGCTTGGCAACCATTCGCAGGAAGACCAGGTTGACGACGACAGCCGCCACGATCCCCATCACCGCAATTCCCGCCAGCCGCGGCACAATCTGTTTGCGTACCGCTTGACGAACATTGGTCAATTCCTCCGATACAAAGACCGTTAGATTCTCCTCGTGATCAACGCCAACGACCAGTTCTTCGTTGCCCAGCGTTGCCTGATGCGTCGGTGATCGTGCGGCCGCCTGCATGGCTTCCAACATTTCGGGAGAGGAACGGTGATGTGCCAGGGTCTGAAGCACGCAACCATCCAAATCCACGGCAATGTGATGCCCGGGCGAGTGGGCGTCTCGCATCCTGCCGCACACCTGATCCACGTACTTCTGCACCGCCTGGATGCCGTACGGGCGTATCCGCAGGACCGCCGGCAGCAGTGTCTTCGCCTCTTCTTCCAGGGCAACGTGTTTCTCGGCCACACGATCCGTGATTTCACGGTGGTAGTCGAGGATCAGAAACAGCAAAAGCAGCAGCGCCATTGCCGTGTTGACGGCCAGCAGAAGTTGAAACCGAATGGTTCTGGGCCATCTTAGGAAATATCGCCGTTTGATAGGTACGTTCATTGCGGCATGTCTTCCGATAGTGGTAGTTCGACGGCTGACACGATACCCGACTCGTCCGGGATCGGCGGGCTCAACTCCGTGATGAGTTGCTTCTTTGATTTCTCTCGGTCTTTCATTTTGGATACCTCTGGAGTTGATGTCCGGCGCGGTTTGCATAGACGAGATTACCGTCAACTTCTTTCTACTTATCCCGTTCCAGTAAAGTGATCTTCTCGACGCGCCGGGCGTGGCGGCCGCCTTCAAAAGGCGTGTCCAGCCAGACCTCCACGATTCGCTCGATCAGCCGTTCGCTCAACAACTCGGCCGACAGACACAACACGTTCAGGTCGTTGTGTCGGCGGCTTATCTCGGCCGTCACTTCGTCGTGGCAGGGAGCGGCCCGCACGCCAGGAAACTTATTGGCCGTAATGCTCATCCCCATCCCGGTCCCGCCGATCAGGATTCCCCGATCTACCTCACCCGTGCTCACTTTGCGAGCCACCAGCGAGGTAATGTCCGGATAATCCACGGGCTCACCGTTGTGTGTTCCCGCGTCTTTAGCCTCGTGGCCGAGACGCTCTGTCAACTCGATCACTTTCGAGCGAATCCCGTGGCCACGATGGTCGCTACCGATTGCAATACGCATCACTGAACGATCCCTTACGATTATGTTGGACTTGAAGTCAGTTCCGCATGGAGAGCATCTCGACACGGTCGCGAAGCCGATGGACTTCTTCGTCGAGTTGGTTTAGTTGCGATCTCACCTGACTCAACGTCGATCGGACGTTGGCTGCAAAGATCTCCGCCAGATGCTGTCGGGCAATTTCCGCGTTGAGACGCAATCTGTCGAGTTCGGATGCGTCGGTGATACCGGGCATCCGTTTGTTCGCATCCCACACTTCTTGCCATTCGGCTGTGGCCAGCCTTGCGATCACCTCAGCCTTGCGAAGGCGGGCGCTTTGCGGGTCCCCTTCGTGCTCTTGAAGATCTTTCTGAAGTTGTTCCATTTCGGCAGCCGGAGACGTACCGGCAGCGTCCTTGTTGAACACGGTGAGGATGTGGATCCGTCGGTTTTTCATGGCACTGCTCCTTCTCTCTAAGTTAAGTTGGAAGATCGAGGGGTAGCCGGCGCAACGTCCAACACGCAGACGTCGTTGATAACGCGCAATACACCGGCCACGCGTTGGCAACAACAAGTCGCCAGTTGCTTCTCGTAGTAAGTGCGAACACGGCCTTTGATCACCGCCACTCCGCCGTGAACCTCCGTTTCCAAGTGCTGGAGGCTCCAAAGACCCTTCTCGAAAAGGAAATTCACGATGCGGCGTTGGAGTTCGCGGTCCGCGGCCTGACCACCGCGCGTTGCTTCCGATTGTGTCAGGGCATCCATGATCATATCTCCATTTGGATTGGATTGTTTGGCACTAACTTGCGCCGTTTAGTGTTGATGGTCATTGTGTTCGTCGTGATGCGGCTCATGTCCAGCGTTTTCCGGCATGCCTGCGTCGTCGCCGGGACCTATTGGGATATTCCCGGCATCCGACCCATCCGGCCCTGTGTCCATTGACGGAGTGGGCGGCGTTTGGACAGCGAACATTTCCAGCAGTTGGGCGGCCAGTTTGTCGCGGCTTTCCAGTTCCACAGCCTTGGCCAGTTCACCGCGAGCCGTCTCCTGGTGGCCGAGGTATGCGTGGTGATAGCCGCGCAGGAACCGGGCATATGCGGCGTCGGGGTTGGCCTCGATGAACTTCGTCAACCGTTCCATCTGCTCGACGTAGTCCTTACCGCGGTAATACTTGCGAAAGTTCTCCACCACGTAGCCCCAGTCCTTGGGCTCCAGCAGGGACGCGCCCTGGTGAATCGCCGCCGCGGCGGCTTCGTAATCCTCCGTGGCAAACAATATCTGGGAGACAAACAGGTGGAGTCTTCCGTTACGCGGCGCCTCGACCAGCGCGTGGTTCCCCAACCGCAGCGCTTGATCGTATCGCCCTGCTCGAAAGGCATCTTCGGCGTGGCGTTGGTAATCCGGCTCGATTTGAGCCGATTGGGCACCAGCGGCAGAACGACCACTCCGCATGTTCGACGGCACCGGCGGCGCCACAGGGCCGACTCCTCCACAGGAGCTCCGCGGCGCACATCCCTGCGCCCGTGTGGCGGAAACGTACGGCACCTCGGAATCGAAGCCATACGCAACCTGGTCGCCAGGCCGTCCGGCATCGTACGCGTATCCGTAAGACCCGTACGAGGGCCCGTAGGAGAGGCCAAAGTATGCTGGAAAACCGTAGTGGGAGTAGCCGTAATCGTGTCCGTAATCGCCATAACCGTAGAGGCCGTAGCCACGGTACGCTCGCCCTCCATAGTGGCCTGCACCACCGTAATGCCCGCCACCATAGTGTCCGTAGCTTCGATGGCCTCCACCTCTATGGCCTCCGCCTGCATGGCCTCCACCTGCAT
>CAYYOX010000013.1:12636-26927 GCA_964473065.1 uncultured Planctomycetaceae bacterium
GGCCTCCGCCCGCATGGCCTCCGCCCGCATGGCCTCCGCCCGCATGGCCTCCGCCCGCATGGCCTCCGCCTGCATGGCCTCCGCCTGCATGGCCTCCGCCTCTATGTTGGGCCCACCCCGGAGTGCCCGTGCCGGCCGCCCAAAGAAAAACGGCGATCCCGATCGTCATTGAAGTTACCCAGTTGTGAAACATGACAAGCTCCTTTCGATAAACTGGTTTGATCGTTTCTGTAAGCCGGCTTGATCGTCAGTGGCCGAGGCAGCCGGACCCCTGATTGCTCTTGACTGCGTTGCGGATTGCACTACCGACTCCTTCATTCCTTCTGTGTTGTCCGGCAACAGTCGTGCTGCGAGACATGTGTAGCCCGCGGGGTTGCTTTTTTGCACGGCGTCTGGGAGATCTCTTCGCGATGGATCGAGACGTCGCTCGGAGCTGTGAAACCCAGCTTCACTCTCCCGCGGCCCACCTTCAACACAACCACCCGGATCGTGTCTCCGATGATGATCTCCTCACTCACTTTGCGACTTAGCACAAGCACTTTTCTTAGCCTCCTCGTTGACAGAAAACTGTGGCCGGGCGAAAACCCAGAAGGTGTCGCCCTCACGCGAACAGTATTGTGATCCGGCACAACAGTGCCGCAACGGATCCGCTTGCCATAGGGGCATACCGAAGACTTCACACAGCCTCGGTAACTCAAGCGAACCGATCAGCAAACAAGATACTCTCGACTTGTGGAGAGTAGTTTAGAAGAGCCAGCAGCATAGCAATGCGCAGACATTCCCCTGAAAAAGATCGCTTGCGTGTGGGGCGGAGCCGGCTGAAATGGCGTGGCGCCCCAGACCTCCGGGGGTCGCCGGAACTGTTCCTGGAAGTGCCGACGTTTGGTCCGGACAAGTCAGGGATTCACGGTCTAGGGGATCCGTTGTCGCGGCCTTCAGAGGGATGGGCGCCTGCGAATTCTGCGGACCGCAACTACATGATTCTGGACATGAGCAGTGGCAGCCTTCAGAGGTCGGCTGACGCGAGCCGTGCGAATGCCCGTTTTCCTGATGCTGATCGCTGGTGAAGCAGTGTCCGCAAGCGAGAGACGCGTCTCCGGCATCGTGCGAGTGTGATCCCTCGGAACACAGGCAAGTCGGCATCGGCAAAACGAGTGCCGCCGCCACCAGCAATCCGGGCAATTTCGCGAAAAACCGACTCATAGCGTGTATGCCGACAGAGGTCGAGGTTCAGTTTCATCCCCTTCTAACCATCAAATATACGAAGAGTCGCACGATCAGTCAAGTCGTACCTAAAAGCTTGGGCACACCCGGCACACCAGGAGGTTGGGATCAGGGGACGTGAAGGCCCAGCAAGCCAAATCTCCTTGATGCGGCGTATTAGGGCCAATTTTACCCCTCTTTAGACGGGGGTGCGAAAGCGGTCGCGGTGGTCGAAGTCTTTCGAGAACGGTCGCCAAGCCGCGCTTCGAGTGCCGTACCGGCAGGAAACAGGGTGGAAACTTCGCCGGTTGACTGACGATGACATAAAAGGTAGAAGGCGACAAAGCAGGGAACTCGCGGGCACGGAAAAAACGTATTGAGATCCACGGGAGTGTTGGCACAGCATTGCAGCGTTCTTGAATTGGTCGGGTGTTTGACGTGTAACAAGAAAGACGTTTCAGTAAAAGGAGGATAGAGTGATGAGTGGCAGACAAAAGTTGTTTTACTTGTTTGCAGCAGCGGTCCTTTTTGTAGTCGCCTCTCTGCTGGTGACCACACGCGCTGTAGCCCAATGCGGCGGCTCCGGTGGCTATGGTGGCTATGGCGTCTACAGTGGCTACGCTCAGCCCGGTTACTATTCTGGCCGGAGAAGATCCTATCGAGTCTACGGCTACCCATCTTATCGTGGCTACCGTTACGGCGGCTACTATGGCGGTGGGTTCAACTACTATGGCGGCGGTTACGGCTACTATGGCGGCGGCTATGGCGGCGGTTACGGCGGCGGTTACGGCGGCGGCTGCAATTGACGGCAGCAACGGTCGGTTCCCGGCGGCTGCCGCGCCTGGTCTTGATGGGACGATCGCTTTGCGCGCCTGCTATCCTGCGGCATGGCCGATCTTTGGATTGAACAATGGAGAACACCGTGCTGCTTGAATTGATCGACCGATACAAGGCCGACGCGGAGTCGGTCTACAACACCTGGTTCGTCAGCGGTGAGGAGCGGCTGAAAGCATTTCGAGCCATCCGGCGGGGCGTCCGCGACACGATTGACGCCATTGCTGCAGGAACCTTCGGAAACGACTTCAAGGGCTCGCCGCTGGAAGTCGTTCTAAGCGCCGTGACCGAGCAAAAGCAGGTCTTCGCGGGCGCGGCGCACGCCTTTTTCTGGAAGCCGAAGCTCCGCATTCCCGACATCTACGAAAACCCTGTCAACAAGGCCAAATTCGGCGCGTTCTTGGAGGCCTGCCTTGCCGCCTCGCGTGAGGACCAGGTGCTCGCCGAGATAAGCCGTCTGGGCGACGCGAAAATAAAGGGCCTCGGTCCGGCCGTCGCGAACATTGTCTATTTCTTACACCCCACACTGGTACCTCCTTTCAACACGGCGATACTCAAGGGGTTCAATATCCTGTTCGGGGAAAAGATGAAGCTGGGGTCTTGGGAGAGTTATCGGACGATGCGCGAGATGATAGTCCAGAAGAACTCCTCGCCCGAAATCCGCAACCGTCTCTCCAAAGACCTGGGCGCGTTCGCGGGATTGCTGTTCGAGATTGGCTCAGGGCGGCTGCTTGTCGGCGCCAATGTCGAGGCCGTTCTTCAGGCGGAAAAAGACAAAGCCCGAAAGGCTGCCCAGCGCCGCCACGCCCAAGTGGTCGCTGAACAGAAGGAACAGTCGGAGCACACCCGCATGCAGTATCTGCTGATCAAGATCGGCCGCGGGCTGAACTTCGACGTGTACGTGGCCCGCAACGACCGGCATCGCTCCTACGACGGTCAGGCCTTTACATCGCTGTGTGTTCCCGAACTGCCGCCGAGAGACTGGCCGCGGGAAGTGTTGGAGACGGTTCGTCTGATCGATGTGATTTGGCTGAAGCCCGAGACCGGTGAAATCGTCAGCGCGTTCGAGGTCGAGAAGAGTACCTCCATCTACTCCGGAATCCTGCGTCTGGAGGATCTGGCGCGATCGATCCCGGAGCACCGTTGCGATCTCTACCTGGTCGCGCCGGACCGCCGGGAGAAAGAGGTCATGGCGCAACTGAGCCGCCCTGCCTTCCGCGACGATCTGGCCGACATCTCGCTGGCCTATATCTCGTTCAGCGATCTTTGCCAGCACTGTGACGGGCTGTGCAAGTTCGGCGAAGATCACACCATCTTGCGCAAGATTGCCCGCCGAAGTCCGTTGCCGTAAGGCAACTCGCAGTGAATACACTACCCGCTTTCGTAGCTGCGCTGGCCAGAACGCGAACGACTCCACGCTCTGGCGAGCGTGGCTAGGGGTAGGTGATTCATTGCGGCTTGCCTAAGTGACATCATGCCTGCTCCACCAGCCACCCTATCGGTTCAGTTTCGCTAGATACTTGTCCGGGTCGCTCTTGAGCCGGGCTTCGCAGCCTTTGCAGCAGAGCAACACGTCGCGGCCTTGGACGCGGACCTTGTAGGGCTTGCCCATCGATCCCAACCGCTGGCCGGTGACCGGACAGATCCGCTGCTTTTTGGCCAACCTCTGGGTGCCCGTGGGAGCGGGCCGTGGAAGGTCAGGCGGTGCGACGGCTTCCACTTGAGCCGACGGATGGGAGTGGGGGTCGGGCGGAGCTTCAGCCGGCGCATGCGAATGACGTTCGGCCGGCGCCATCCCATGCGCGTGAGGCGATGCGGCAGGTAGACCTCCAGGCACAGCGGACGTTTGACCTTTCCAACGGGCAGCGCCTTGGTCACCACGGGGACCCATGCCCCGGCCGCGAGGCCCGGGTTGCCGCGCCGTTGGTGGGGCGACGTACTGATGGTTGTAAACCGAAGCGCCGTAGTACCGATCATACCCGGTCGGCGGCGCCCATCCACGATACGAGCGGACCGGCTGCTGGCACGGGGCCGCGCGGTACCGGGGACCGCAGCCGCACTGGGCCGCCGCGGTGTCGGCGACAAGAACCGCAAACAGGCCCGCTGCCACGGCGGAACCGACAAGGATCGTTGTTTGTCGAAACGTGGCTTTCATGGGAAACATCCTCTCGTCAGAAGGTCGGGAAACCGAGACGTCGCCATCTCTGTTTTATTTCGATCGCGCCGACGCCAACTCGTCGAAATGCCGACAATCTGCCAAGCACTACGAGTTGGCCCGGGCCTCCGTATCTGGCATCGACATCCGGTCAGGCGGAATACAGCATGAAGGCCGCAAAACGGCAGTCCTAAAGTCTTGCGATTCCGATGGTTACGGTTCTGCCGCGGAAACCGCGCCAAGACGGTCGGGGCGATGAAGCAACCGGCGGACATGTTTCCCCATCGCATCACTGGTTTCCGCGGCGCCGAATGGCGTCGAAACGCGATTCCGGTTTGCGGTGCATGTTACTCTGGTCAGATAATCCTTTGGCCCAGGTCGGCCGCCCGAAGCGTAGCCTCGTCCGGCCCCCGCCCGGCGCAGCAGTCGGCCAGCGTGCCGTCGATCACAATCGCCGGGACCGCACGGATATCGAGACTCTTGGCCCGGCTAACCACCTTCGGATCATTCATGTCCAGCGTGTCCACGAGCCATGGGGAAGGTCAATACGGCCACCGACGGGCCGATCACGACTCCACCTCCTGGATGCTTGTCGCCGGGAGGATGTCGCACAGCGCGGTTGAAGCGCCAGGAATACCCGCGCTCGCGCGGCCGCCCCTGAGGTAGCTTCCGCTGTTTCGGGTGGTACACTTGTGAAGCGTAAGTTACAGGGGCGGCTCTGGTTAGCCAGGGCCACCTGCAGGGGGGGCGTCAATATCGGATGTCGGCTGGCGAGAAACCCCTTCGATTTCCATGAAGAACCGCGGGCTCGCGTGCATCAATAATGAATGCGTGCTAAGTATAAGTAGTGAATAAGTGCCAGGTATAAGTAGACTTACAGTTCGCCGCCCAAACGACGGGGTCAGCAAAAATGAGAATTCCGTTCAGTTTACAAGGGGGAAAGAATTTGCTCACCCGGCACTGGGGTAAGCTGCTCGCGCTCCAGGCGGTCGTGCTTGTTGGTATAGGATACGTATTATCCTCCATGATGGGGGGGGGTGGCGAAGCTGAGCCCGTAACATCGGCGAGTCACGTCGACGTGACGCAGGCAGCCGAAGGCCCCACGATGTGGACCTGCTCGATGCACCCGCAAATACGGAAGACCAGCACGGGGGACTGTCCGATTTGTGGAATGGACCTGATCCCGGTGACCAAGACGTCAGGCGGTCTGCGGACGCTGACAGTCAGCCCGGAAGCCCGGGCGCTGATGAACGTCGAGACTGCACGGGTGGAACGACGATACGCCACTCACGAAATCCGCATGGTCGGGAAGGTCGACTTCGATGAAACGAAGCTGGGCTATATCACCGCGTGGGTCGCGGGCCGACTGGATCGCCTCTACGTCGACTACACGGGCGTCGAGGTCAAGAAGGGCGATCACATGGTCTACATCTATAGCGAAGAGCTCTACTCGGCGCAGCAAGAGCTCAGCCAGGCAGTGAAGTTTGCCGCCGAGCGCGGCGGTTTGCGGGACGTTGCCGGCGTGAACCTTGTTGAGGGGGCACGGGAGAAGCTGCGGCTGTTGGGGCTGACCGAGGAGCAGGTTAAGCAGATCGAGACACAAGACAGACCATCGAACCACTTGACGATCTATGCCCCCGTGAGCGGGATCGTCATCGAGAAACTCAAGCAGGAAGGGGAACGCGTTCGGCTGGGAGATCGCATCTACACGATCGCCGACTTGAACCTCGTCTGGGTGCATTTGGACGCATACGAATCGGACCTGCCTTGGACTCGCTACGGTCAGGACGTCACGATTACGGCGGAAGCCTATCCGGGAGAAGAGTTTTACGGACGCATCGCCTTCATCCAACCCGTGCTTAACGACAAGACACGCACCGTGCACGTCCGCGTCAACGTGCCAAATCTTGAGGGCAAGCTGAAACCGGGAATGTTTGTCCACGGGACGGTTCATCCGAAGGTTGCGGCGGCGGGGCGTGTCATGGACCCGTCTCTGGCAGGCAAGTGGATCTGCCCCATGCATCCGGAAGTCGTCAAAGACGAACCCGGCAATTGCGACATCTGCGAGATGTCGCTGGTCCGCGCGGAATCGCTGGGTTACGTCACCGCGGAAACCGACGAGCGAAAGCCACCTTTGGTCATTCCCCATCTGGCAGCCCTGGTGACGGGCACGCGCGCGGTCGTTTACGTGGAACTTCCCAGCATGCATTCGGCCGCCGAACCTGCATTCCGAACGCTGTCGGCTGTCGTTCAGGCAGGCAATCTCAAGAAGACTCGCGAGGCCTTTGCGACGTACGCGGGCATGCTGGACCGTCCGTACGACCAACCGGGAACCGACTACGCCCGGCGTCTGTGGAACTCGTATGCCGACCGGCTTGGGCAGTATGCCCTGGCTGGCCAGCGCGCGCAGGCAGTGCCAGCGGCCGAGCAGATCTTCGGCCAAATCGAAGCCGCGATGAACGCTCTGCGCGAACAGTTTGCCGCGCTCGGAGAACCGACGTTCGAGGGCCGCGAGATTGTGCTAGGACCCCGAGCCGGCGATTACTACCTCGTTCGCCACGGCCTGGAGGAAGGCGAGATGGTGGTCAGGCAAGGCAACTTCAAGATCGACGCGGAGATCCAGATTCAGGCCAAACCCAGCATGATGACACCCGAAGGCGGTGGGGTCAGCGGGGAGCATGCCGGGCACAAAGCCAGCCTGCCGTCCGAATTCCAGGACCAAATACGGGATCTCTACGATAAGTATGAGGCCGTCACCGAGGCCGTCAAGGACTCGGACCTCGGCACGACCAGGGCCGCGTTTGACGAGTTCGGAAACGCGCTTGTCGCCGTCGACGGCGAACCACTCACCGGCCATGCCCGTATGTGGTGGAAGGAATTTGCCATGTTGCTGGGCAATGACGCTGTGGAAGGCCGAGAAGCCGAGCACTTGGATGAGGCAGATCGCGTGTATCTGCTGCTGAAAGGTCACATGCGGCGGGTGCGCGAACGATTGGACATCGCGCCGGAGCAAGAGCGCCGGGTCGAGCGCATCGCAGTCGCTGCCGAATTTCAGGCGGAGTTGGCCAGTGTCTGGAAAACGTACTTAGCGATCCAACAGGCGCTGGCTGCTGACGACTTCCAAAGTGGCCGGCAGGCACTTGCCGGGCTGAAAGCTGCGGCGGCAGCCATCGACGACTCATCCCTGACCGGTCGCGCCCGGCAAGTTTGGAGCAAGGAACGGGCGAACCTCGCGAAGTTGCTCGATAGTCTGCAGAAGGCGGAAGAGATCAAGTCGATGCGGTCCGAGTTCTTGCCACTTTCCCAAGAGGTCGGTGTGCTGGCGAAGTCTTTCGGGTTCGGCGAGAGAGCGACGGTGTACGAGTTGCATTGCCCGATGGCCTTTGGTGGTCGCGGGGCCGTCTGGTATCAGGACAACGATGCCGTGCGAAACCCATACTACGGCTCATCGATGTTGAAGTGCGCCGATCGTGTTCAGGAGGTCGTCTATGACGAGCCGACCACACACGAATCCGATCCATCGCAGGACCGTTCACACCACTAGCAAGCGTATTTCGGATTAGCCGATGATTAACAAGGTCATACGTTTCTGTCTGGAAAACAAGCTGATTGTGGCTCTGGTGGTCATTGTTGTCGTAGTATGGGGAGCGATGGTTGCACCCTTCGACTGGAATCTGGGCGGGCTGCCGCGCGATCCCGTGCCGACCGATGCGATCCCCGATATCGGCGAAAACCAGCAGATCGTCTTCACTGAATGGATGGGGCGGTCGCCGGAAGACGTCGAGGACCAGATCACCTACCCCTTGACGGTTTCGCTCTTGGGCGTGCCGGGCGTGAAGACGATCCGCTGCTATTCGTTCTTTGGATTCTCGACGATCTACATCATCTTCAACGAGGACATCGAGTTCTACTGGTCGCGAACGCGCGTGCTGGAAAAGCTCAACAGCCTCCCCGCGGGCACTCTGCCCGAGGGTGTGCAGCCCACGCTCGGCCCCGATTCGACACCGCTGGGCCAGATCTATTGGTATACCTTAGAAGGCCGCGACCCCGACGGACAGCCGGCCGGCGGTTGGGACCTCGACGAATTGCGCACGATCCAGGACTGGTATGTGCGGTACTACCTGCTGGCCGCGGAGGGCATCAGCGAGGTCGCGTCGGTGGGCGGTTTTGTGCAGGAATATCAGATCGACGTCGACCCGGACGCCATGCGAGCCGCTCGCGTCAGTCTGGAAGACATCTTCATGGCGGTGAAGAAATCGAACATCGACGTGGGCGCGCGCAGCATCGAAATCAGCAAGGTGGAATACTTCATCCGAGGTCTGGGTTTTGTCGAGAACATCGAGGATCTCGAATACAGCGTGGTCGCGGTCAACGACAACGTGCCGATCTATATTAAGGACGTGGCCAAAGTCACCCTGGGGCCGGCGTTGCGCCGCGGCGCCTTGGACAAGGGTGGTGCGGAGGCGGTCGGTGGCGTGGTGGTCGTGCGTTACGGATTCAACCCACTGGAGGCGATCAAGAACGTCAAGAAGAAAATCGCTGAGTTCGCGCCGGGGCTGTCCACCAAGGCGGTTGTCGACTATCGGAAGATCAAGAGTGACGAAGTCGCAGCCTACGCCGAAGCAAACGACTTCGATGCCTTCAGCCGTTCCGAGTTGAATCACGAAGACTGGGTCAAACACTTGCGGTCGACGCCGCGCAATCAGTGGCCCGACTGGGTTACGACCAGTCAAGTCACGGTCGTGCCGTTTTACGACCGTACCGGGTTGATTTACGAAACGCTGGGCACATTGAATACCGCGCTGGTCGAAGAAATCCTGGTCACAGTGATTGTGATCCTCGTGATGCTCATGCACCTGCGCAGCTCGATCCTGATCGGCGCGCTGTTGCCACTGGCCGTGCTGATGTGTTTCATCGCCATGAAGACCTTCGAGGTCGACGCCAACATCGTGGCGCTCTCCGGCATCGCCATCGCCATCGGCACCATGGTCGACATGGGCATCATCCTCTCCGAAAACATCTTGAAACACTTGGACGAGGCGGATCCCGGCGAGAATCAATTGGAGGTCGTGTATCGGGCGTCAAGCGAAATGGGCGGTGCGGTGCTGACGGCCGTGTCGACCACGATTGTCAGTTTCCTGCCCGTGTTCACGATGATCGGCGCGGAAGGCAAGCTGTTCAAGCCACTGGCGTTTACCAAAACCTTCGCGTTGGCCGCCTCGGTGATCGTGGCCCTAACCATCATCCCGCCGGTCGCTCACGTGCTATTCACGACGCGCGTCAGAACTCGCGTGCTCAAGCAGATTCTCTATGCCGGGCTGATTCTGGCGGGAATGGTGATCGGCCTGTGGATGGCGTGGTGGGCCGGCATCATCCTCGCCGCCTTGGGGGCATACAAGTTGGCCACCGAGTCGCTCCCCTCGCGCCTTCAGCACTGGCAGCCAGCGATGCACTCCGGCGGAATCCTCTTGGCCAACGGTGCGGCCGTCCTGCTGATCGGCATGTTGCTGACCGAGCACTGGCTCCCACTGGGACCCGAGAAGGGCCTGTGGAGGAACCTGATCTTTGTGGCGGCCTTGATTGGCGGGCTGCTGGCCTTCTTTAAGATATTTGAGCGGTATCTGTACAAGCCGATTCTGTGGTGGTGTCTGAACCACAAAGCGCTGTTTCTAACGATACCGGCCGTGATTCTCCTGTTGGGTCTGGGAGCCTGGCTGGGACCGGCCCTGATCTTCGGACCCATTCCGCAGGAGTACGAAGCCCAATCACTGGCAGACGATGCACTTGCGGAGCTTTCCGCAGTGGATGGCTTCAAGTACGAGTTGGCGGGGCTGGAATCGAAGTCCTGGGAAAACGAAATCGCCAATCGCCCGATGGGGACCAAGCTCAAATGGACCTTGGCCCAGGGATGGGAGGGGTTTGGCAAGGAGTTCATGCCGCCGCTGGACGAAGGCTCCTACTTGTATATGCCCACCACGATGCCGCATGCCTCGATCGGCGAAGCGATGGACGTCCTTTCGCTTCAAGACCGACGGATCAATTCGATTCCAGAAGTGGAGCTTGCCGTCGGCAAGATCGGCCGCGTCCGCAGCCCGCTCGACCCGGCGCCAATCTCCATGATTGAGACGGTCATCAATTACCGCTCGGAGTACATCGCCGACAGAGACGGTCACCGCATTAAGTTTCGTGTTGACCCGGATGAGGTTGATTGGCTCCAAGACGCCGAAGGGAATCTCCTGTCGGCCGAAGACGGGCAGCCTTACCAGGTACAAGCCAAGTTCGCCAGAGACGAGAACGGCCGGTTGATAGAAGATCCCACCGGCGTCCCATTCCGACAGTGGCGACCGCCGCTGGACCCGAAGCTCAATCCGGGGCGCAAGGCTTGGCCGGGGATCCAGAAGCCGGACGACATCTGGCGTGAAATCGTGGAAGCCGCTCAGGTGCCCGGGACCACGTCCGCCCCGCGGCTGCAGCCGATCGCCGCCCGCATCGTCATGCTGCAAAGCGGCATGAGGGCCCCGATGGGTGTCAAAGTCAAAGGCCCGGACCTGGACACGATCGAGAAGGTGGCGTTGGAGATCGAGACCCATCTGAAGCAGGTTCCCAGCGTCGAAGCATCGGCAGTAATTGCCGATCGCGTCGTGGGTAAACCTTACCTGGAAATCGGCTTCAAACGGGAACAGATTGCCCGCTATGGGTTGACTATCCGCGACGTTCAGGACGTTGTCGAGGTGGCCATTGGCGGCCGGACGATTACCACCACCGTCGAGGGGCGAGAGCGATTCCCGGTGCGCGTGCGCTACCTGCGCGAGTTACGCAACGAGATCGAGACCATGAAGAAGATTCTGGTGCCGACCATGGGCGGAGCGCAGATCCCCTTGGCTCAGGTAGCCGACATCCAATACGTCCGCGGTCCCCAGGTGGTCAAGAGCGAAGACACGTTTCTGACCGCCTATGTGTTGTTCGACATGAAGCCCGGCGAGGCGGAAGTGAACGTGGTGGAAGACTGCCAGCGGTACTTGGAGCAGAAGATCGACAGCGGTGAGTTCGTCTTACCGCCGGGGGTCAGCTACGCTTTTGCAGGCAATTACGAGAACCAGATTCGCTCGCAGAAGACGCTGATGGTGGTGTTGCCCCTGGCGCTATTCATCATCTTCGTTATCCTCTATTTGCAATTCCGCTCGGTCATTACGACGTCGCTCGTCTTTAGCGTGATCGCCATCGCCTGGGCAGGCGGCTTCATCATGCTGTGGCTCTACGCCCAGCCGTGGTTCTTGGACTTTAACGTCTTCGGCACGAATATGCAGACCCTTTTTCAGATTCATCCGATCAACTTGAGCGTCGCCATTTGGGTCGGTTTCCTGGCTCTATTCGGCATCGCCTCGGATGACGGCGTGGTCATCACAACCTACCTCGACCAAAGCTTCTTCCGGCGGCAAATCACAACATCCGACGAAGCTCGCAAAGCGACGCTGGAGGCCGGGCTGCGGCGGGTCCGACCGTGTTTGATGACGACCGCAACCACCATCCTGGCGTTGATCCCCGTGCTAACCAGCACGGGCCGCGGGTCGGACATCATGGTTCCCATGGCTATTCCCAGCTTCGGGGGCATGATGATCGAAATCATGACCATGCTTGTCGTGCCCGTGCTCTACTGCTCGGTTCAGGAGTGGAAACTCAAACTGGGCGTGGAGGACCCGCGATTCTCGCAACACTCACACGCGGCGTCGTAGGAGCAAAGTTGGGCTGATTAGGTTGCGCAGCATCCGCGTTCAACTCTTGGCGGCACCGCCCAAGCGAGGTTCCGTCATCCTACGATAGAGTGCTCGCAGGCGCCCGTGCAGTGGCGTTTCTCACATGCTGGCGATTTTGTGCCCTTGAGAATCTAAGGATCAAACGATCGCAATCGAAGTGCGTTGCTGATGACGGATACGGAACTGAAGCTCATTGCTGCACTGGCAATCATGGGGCTCAGCAGCAGTCCGATCGACGGATAAAGTACGCCGGCTGCAATGGGGACTCCCAGGGCGTTGTAGGCAAAAGCGAAGAACAGGTTCTGCCTGATGTTGCGCATGGTTGCCCGACTGAGCCGGCGGGCTCGGGCAATGCCGCGTAGGTCTCCTTTCAGCAGCGTGACGCCGGCACTCTCGATCGCCACGTCGGTGCCCGTGCCCATAGCGATGCCTACGTGCGCCTGGGCCAAGGCGGGGGCGTCGTTGATCCCGTCGCCGGCCATGGCCACGATACGACCCTCTGCCTGAAAACGCTTGACCACTTCCGCCTTTTGCTCGGGCAGCACTTCGGCTTGCACCTCATCGAGTTGCAGGTTCCGAGCCACTGCTTCGGCCGTGGTACGGCTGTCTCCGGTAACCACCACGATCCGCACTCCCTCGTCGCGCAAGATTCGGATCGCCTCCGGCGTGGACTCCTTGATCGGGTCGGCCACTCCCAACAACCCGGCTGGTCGGCCGTCGATGACGACGAACATCACCGTCTGACCTTCCCGGCGAAGGTCTTCTGCCTGGTCCGCAAGATCACTGACGGCCACGTTAAGGTCCAGAAGAAGTTTCCTATTGCCCAAGGCGACCTGATGACCGTCGACGGTTCCTGCCACGCCCTTTCCGGTCATGTACTGAAAGTCCCTGGTTTCTGAAAGCTCCAGGTTCCGCTCGTGTGCGCCGGCCAAAATGGCCGCGGCAACGGGATGCTCGCTCGACCGCTCAATGCTTGCGGCCAGCCTGAGAAGCTCGGACTCGTCGAACTTCTCTGCGGCCACGACCGAGACCAATCGCGGCTTTCCCTCCGTGAGCGTACCCGTCTTGTCCACCAAGAGAGTATCGACGCGCTCGAGAACCTCCAGGGCTTCGGCATTCTTGATCAGCACACCGGCGGCGGCACCGCGGCCAACGCCAACCATGATGGACATCGGCGTGGCCAACCCCAGAGCGCAAGGGCAAGCGATGATGAGAACTGCCACGGCGTTCACTAAAGCGTAAGCCATAGCGGGCTGGGGGCCAATCAAAGCCCAGACAGCAAAAGTAATCAACGCCGTAGTCACGACGGCCGGCACGAAATAACCGGCGACCACATCGGCCAGGCGCTGAATCGGCGCCCGACTGCGCTGGGCCTGACTGACCATCTGGACGATCTGAGCCAGCAGCGTCTCACTGCCGACTCGCTGAGCCTCCATGACGAAGCTGCCCGTGCCATTGACCGTAGCACCGGTGACTTCGTCACCCGCCTTCTTCTCGACGGGAATCGATTCTCCCGTGATCATCGATTCGTCGACGAAGCTCGTCCCTTCCAGCACCACCCCATCCACGGGCACTTTCTCGCCCGGGCGAACCCTAAGGCGATCCTCGGGCTGAACGTCTTCAATCGGAACATCCTCTTCAGCGCCGTCTTCCTGAATGACTCTTGCGGTCTTGGGGACCAGTCCAAGAAGGGCCCGGATGGCACTGTTGGTGCGGCGACGGGCACGCAGTTCAAGCACTTGCCCCAATAGCACCAGCGTGATAATGACGGCGGCGGACTCGAAATACACCGGCACGTCGCCTCCGGCACCGCGGAACGATGTCGGAAACATGCTCGGGAAAACCGCGGCCACCAGACTGTATACGTAAGCCGTGCCGGTGCCCAAGGCGATCAGCGTGAACATGTTCAAGTGGCGGTTGACGAGCGAGATCCAACCGCGCTGGAAGAAAGGCCATCCGGCCCAAAGCACGACCGGTGTGGTGAGGAGGAGCTGTATCCAAATGAAAGAGCGTCCGGGCAACCATTGCCGGATTGACCAGCCGGGGATCATTTCCGACATCGCAAGGACGAAGACAGGCAACGTCAGGGCAAGGCTGATCCAGAATCGCCGAGTCATGTCGACCAGTTCCGGACTGACTTCCTCCTCCTCTGACGTCACCGTTTGTGGCTCAAGATCCATGCCGCAAATCGGGCAGGCGTCTGGTTGGTCCCGGATCACTTCGGGGTGCATTGGACAGGTGTAGACGGCTCCCGCGTCTGCCAGGGTCGATTCGGCATGCTTAGGTCGGGTACGGGTTGATCCGGAAATAACGTACTTGGCCGGATCTTCGCGAAACTTCGTCAG
>CAYYOX010000014.1:0-8280 GCA_964473065.1 uncultured Planctomycetaceae bacterium
TCGGCCAGCAAGGTTCTCAACGAACTGGCCGGCCGGTGCGGCAAGTAATTACGAAAAGTGGCCAGCCGTGGCCCGTTCATCGCGCCGATGCTTCGCCAACCTCGCGAGCTGCGCAGATCGGGCGTCTCGAAGTAGACCGCGATGCCTTCGCTGAACCAGACCGGACAAGCTGACGACCGCATGTGCAGCCCGCAGTTGAACGCGATCTGGTGCGTGGCCTCGTGCACTATCGTCGAGACGGTTCGCTGGGCCTCGGGCTGGGCCAGGATCTCGCTGATCTTCGCCCCGTTGCCACGCCGCGGGCGCGAGGAACGCAACGCTTCGACGCCCGTTAGGTCGTACATCGTCATCCGATTCGTACGCAGGCTGAAGTATCCCACGATTGACTTGGCCAGATCACCGACTTCCGGCTCGGCGAAGGTCGCGTATGATTTCTGGTCGGCAAACACGATGGCCACCAAGGGGAATTCCGGCTCGGAGAGTTTCATTCCCTTGCGGGTCCAGAAGTTGGTGAACGCTTTATACAATCGCTCGAACAGTGAACCGCACCACTGCGCGTACGACCGCGACGTGTTGTAGCAGATCACGTAATGGGCCGTATGATGAACCTTGAAGCCCTCGGGCAACTCGGCCAACAGACGCCGGGCAAGCTGTTTCGGAGTGAAGGGTGCAAAAGGCGTGTCGTCGGTCGTATGTTCGAGAAGTTCGTCGGGCGTAACCGACCAGAGGATCCCGTCCCGTCCCAAGAGCAACACCCCGCCGTCCTGAGCCGTCACGATCACGCGTCCCGCCACGCGAATCTCTTCACCGTCGCGTTTTAAGGTCACGTGATCGGCGGCCCGCGCAAAGCCGACCCATCCCAGGCACAGCCCGCAAAGAATCATCAACCCTAAGCCAAATTGTTTCATCTACAAAGCCGCGACCGCTGGTCGCGCCCTTCCTGCCATTTGAACCATCGCGATACTATTCTATTATACATGATTTGCACCATCGCGTCGCCGATTGTACCAATTCCCGAGCCATGCCGTGGCCGCCACCAACATCCAAAGGAGCCCCCAGAGGGCCAGTGAAATGCCGGCCACGCGGTCCTCCACGCCGGAATGCAGCAGATCGAAGATCTGCATCGAGAGCGTAGTCAGCCCGGGCGGGGCGACCAGCACGCTGGCGGCCAAGTCGCCGATGGCCACGGCAAACGCGACCGCCCAAGCTACGGCCACCGCGGCCCAATGGCCGGGCAAGGCGATCGCCCAGAGTCTTCGAACCGGCCCGGCGCCTGCGATGGCCGCACTTTCGAGCATCTCCTCGGGCACCGTCCGCAACGCATGCCAAAGCACCAGGATGGTCAGCGGGAGGCTGCGCACGAACATCGCCAGCCAAGGCGGCACGATCGACGCGTCGTAGAGCGTAACGAGCCAGGGAAACTCCGGCCGATTCATCAGCCCGATGATACCCATCCCGATCACCGGGCCGGGCAACGCCAGGCACAAGGCCGCGATGGTCAGCGCCGGCAAGGCATGTATCCGGCCGCGTCGGGCCCGCCAGGCCAGCGGAATCGCCGCGATCACGGCCGAAGTGGCCGCCAGGAAACCGAGCGCCAACGACCAGCCGAATTCTCGACGATAGCTCCACGGACTCATAAGCACGATCTTCAGGCATTTCCAGGCCGACCAACTTCGCAACGGCTCGGCGTCTGTCAGGCGAACCGTCACGCCGGCCTTGTAACACAAATTCAACAGCGGCACGCCGATCAACAGCGTCAGCAAAATGATAGTTATAATCGCCACGGGAATTCGGGCCGCACCGAGCCGAAACGTCCAGCGAGGCTGCAAGCTCAGCGGTCGATCCCGCGGGGCCAACTTCGTACACAGCCAAGCGGCCGCGAGGATCAAGAGGAAAACCGACAGGATCCCCGGGGCAAGGCCCAGCGGCGCCTCGTCCAAGGCGGGTCCCATGGCAAACTGAGTATAGATCTCCTCGGCAAACGTTCGGATCACAAACAGATCGGTGACCGTCATCTCGACCGACGTAGCCACGGCGACCCAAAGCAGGGCCACCCCGGCCGCTGGAAGTGCGCCGCGCAACGTGACCCGAAAGAAGACTTGGGCCGAAGACCCGTCCAACAGGGCCTGCTGCTCCAGTTCCGGCTCGATCAACCGCAAGGCGAGCCCGACGATCAACACGACCCAGGGGACGGCCGCCATGCTGTGGACCCAGATGGCCCCGGTCCAGCCTTGCAGCCACGGCGTCATACCGAGTAGCTGCGAGGCCCAGCCTTGGAGGCCGAAGCCGGCCTGCCATGCGGCCACTTGCAAGTAGAGCGGGATAAACAGCATCAACCCGACCAGCATGGCCGCCAATCGCCGACAAGGCAGGTCGGTCCGTGCGAGCACCCACGCCAAAACGGTCCCGATCGGCACACTGATCGCGCAGGTGGCCCCGGCCAAGATCAGGGTGTTGGTAATCAGGGTCCAAGTCCGAGCGTCCATGAGAACTCGACAATCGGGGGCATTTCCGGCGAGGGGTCTGCATCATAGCGATCCGCGATCAGGGGAAAAGGCCGGTTTGAATTGCCGTGCGGCCTGCCTGTCTTTCCTGCTCTGCCTAGATTACCCAGCCGCTGAGCAGCGAACGTCAATCTGATCTTGTCGCGAACGGTGATATCGAGTAATTAACCGCCTTCCTGGTGGCGTATGGCAACCGAGGACTGCGCGATGGCTGAATTCTCGCAGTCCATTTGGCATGTATTGGCCGGGTATTCCAGGGAACTGTTCGGTCGAGCAACTTTTCACAAATGAATAGGGTAAGCACAGGAGGTGCGCGATATGAGTGATACTCTGATTATGGTCGCCGGCGGCGGTGGATTCATTGGCGGACATCTGGTTGCGGAACTCCGTCAACGAGGAGTGCGTCGCATCCGGGCTGTGGACATCAAGCCGCAAGATCAGTGGTATCAATGCTTTGACGACGTGGAGAATATCCAACTCGACCTGCGTGAGAAGGAGAGTTGTTCTAGGGCATGTGACGGCGCCTCGGAGGTCTACAACCTTGCGGCCGACATGGGCGGCATGGGCTTCATCGAGAACAACAAGGCCTCTTGCATGCTGTCCGTGTTGATCAACACGCACTTGTTGATGGCAGCGCGGGATGCGGACGTGCAGCGGTTTTTCTACGCCTCTTCGGCATGTGTGTACGCTGCCGACAAACAAACGGACGAGAAGGTCACGGCCCTGAAAGAATCAGATGCGTATCCGGCCATGCCGGAAGACGGTTATGGGTGGGAGAAGCTTTTCGGCGAACACATGTGCCGGCACTTCCGCGAGGACTTCGGGATTCAGACGCGAGCGGCTCGTTTTCATAACGTGTACGGCCCCCACGGCACCTGGGAAGGCGGTCGCGAGAAGGCCCCGGCTGCCATGTGCCGCAAGGTCATCGATGCGAAGATCTCTGGTAACCACACCATTGAAATCTGGGGCGACGGCAAGCAGACGCGGTCGTTTATGTACATCGACGACTGTCTCAAGGGCATCGATTTGTTCTTGCATGGCAACGTAACCGAACCGCTCAATCTGGGCTCCAGCGAACTGGTATCGATCAATCAACTGGTGGATATGGTCGAAGGGTTCGCAGGGATCAAGCTGAAGCGGGCCTACAACCTGGATGCTCCCAAGGGCGTCAATGGCCGCAACAGCGACAACACCAGGATCAAAGAGTGCTTCGGATGGGAGCCTTCCACGCGGTTGCAAGACGGGATGGAGTTGACCTACCGCTGGATCTACGACGAGTATATGCAAAAATACAGGGGAAAGACGGCGCCTTGCGGGGAAACACCGCTTGGCGCACACATTCGCGAGACCGCACGCGCGGCGTAATCGCGCGGTTGCCACGTCATGGAAGACGAGCCCGTATTTCGAAAAAGGGCAATTGCCGGCAACAAGAATCGCCAAGGAAGGGAATGAGTTGCGACAGCCGACGCTTCTGGTCATTAGCCAGGTTTACGTTCCGGATCCTGCTTCGGTCGGGCAACATCTGCACGATGCGGCCGTGGAGGTCACGAAACGGGGATACCGTACGCGGGTTTTCACCGCGGCGCGAGGCTACGATGAACCCGACGTTCGATTCCCTCGACGGGAATGCATTGACGGCGTAGAGGTCATCCGGCTTCCCTTCTCGTCGTTTGGCAAGAGGTCGCTCTTCATTCGGATGACGGCCCAAATCAGTTTCCTCGTGCAGGTGGCCTTGCGGGGGCTTTTCACGCCGAAGCTGGGCGCGATTCTGGTCAGCACGATACCCTCGATGTGCTCAGCCGTGGGCTTGCTGATTGCCGCCTTTCGCCGAGTACCGGTCGTGTATTGGGTAATGGACATCAATCCGGATCAGGCAATCGCGATGGGAGCCATCGGCAAGAACTCACCGCTGGTGTGGCTCTTGAATCTGCTAAACCGTGCGGTTCTCCATCGGGCAAAGACGGTGGTAACACTCGATCGCTTAATGGCTGCCCGGCTGATGCGCAAACACGAGATATCCGAAAAGCTCGTGGTTCTTCCCCCCTGGCCACACGAAAGCCACTTGGACATCGTTGGCCACGAGGACAACCCGTTCCGGCGAGAACACAAACTCGACGGCAAGTTCGTGGTAATGTACTCCGGGAACCACAGCCTGGCACATCCAATCGCGACGCTGCTCGAGGCTGCCGAGAGATTGCAGAACCGCGAGGATGTGGTTTTTGTGTTTGTGGGTGGCGGCATGCGCAAGAAGGAAGTTGCCGACGCCGTTGCCGGTGGCGCGACGAACATCATCGACCTACCCTACCAGCCGATGTCGGAATTGAAGTACTCTCTCTCGGCGGCAGATCTGCATGTGATAACGGTGGGTGACGCGGTCGTTGGGATCGTGCATCCCTGCAAAGTCTACGGCGCCATGGCCGTGGCCCGGCCGGTACTGTTGATCGGCCCGCAGCCTTGTCATGTCTCGGATATGCTGCAACGACACGACATCGGCCGACACGTGAAGCACGGTGACGTTGATGGAGCGGTTCGGGCAATCAACGAACTAGCCGACTTGTCTCCCGCCGAACGCGTACGAATGGGTAATCGGGCCCGCCGTATTGTCCAAGAGGAGTTCAGCATGTCGGTGCTCTGCACGCGATTCGGCGACATCCTCGAAGCAGCGCTCCAGCGCGAGACGAATCTCGACGTCTTTGCTATTGAAGAGCAACGTGCGGACATAGCATACGACCCGGTTGTGACTGGCCGTAGCGACAAGAAGAAGGCTGCATAACCTCCCGGCGTTTATCGCCGCGATCCGCTAAGGAGTTACCGCACGATGCCCGACAGATCCCGAGTTCTAGTGACTGGCAGCCAGGGGTTCATCGGACAGGCTCTTAGTCATTCGCTTCAGGCAGCCGGATATGACGTCTGGGGTGTGGATCGGTTGGCCTCTCGGAGCGACCGGGTCGTGGCAGCCGACTTAATGGACGAGCGAGCAACTTGTGAAGCGATCGAGTCCGTTCCTCGATTTGACACACTGATCCACGCTGCGGCCCTGACACACGGACGGCGTTCCGCTGCCGGGGAATCGTGCTTGGGATGTAACACCAGATTGACGGAAAACGTCTTGCAGGCAATTCACAAACGGGCGCCGCGCATGATCTTCTTGAGTTCCGTGTCGGTGTACGGAGAGTACGGGCGACGTGGCCCGGTGGCGGTCGGGGATGAACTGCGTCCGGCCACGGATTACGGCAAGAGCAAGGCCCTGTGCGAGCAGCGAATCATGGCTTCGGATATCGAGCACTGCGATATCCTGCGGCTGGCGCCGGTCTATGGCGAAGCACACCTGGACAATGTGCGCAAGCGAGTCTTTCTGCCGGGGTTTCCACGCGTCAAGATCCAACTTCATCCATCCCCCAAGTATTCTCTGTGTCATCTTGATACGGTGGTTAAGACGGTCTTGGACCTCCTCGGCCGAGCGGCGGCCGGGCACAGGATTATCCACGTCGCCGATCCGCAGCCTTATGATCAAAACGAGCTTGCCTCCCGGTTCACTGGCGTGTCGGTGCCACTGCCGGCCAATCTGCTGCGGCCGATCTCCTGGTCGAGTTTCCTTCTCCCGAGACGGTACGGATATCCGTTGCGATGCCTGTGCTCGAAGCTGTTCAGCTCGAATGTTTATACGACAGTTGCCATGGAAGAGGCGGCTCCCCCAGCAGAGACTCGCATTCAAGGGAGGGCACGTTTCTATGCTTGCTGACTACGAGTGTCTGGCCACGGGCAGAGAGCGTTCGGCGTTTGCCGAGGATCTGGAAGACAACCGAGCGCTGCTGTACGAGGGTATTCGCGGTTCTCGGCTGGCGGTTATCGGGGCCGCCGGCTCGATCGGTTTTTCGGTGGTTAGGAGCATATTGGAGTTCCAACCCGCCGGGATCGCCCTGATCGACCTCAGCGAGAACAACCTCGTAGAAGTTGTTCGCGAATTGCGTTCAGCCGACGAGATTTCAGTTCCCGAGGACTTCCGCACGCTTCCCATCGGGCTTGGCAGCATCGAATGCACGCGGTTCTTTCAGGAAACGGCGCCGTTTGATTACATCCTGAACCTCAGCGCGATGAAGCACGTGCGTTCGGAGAAGGACGTCTTCTGCCTGGCTCGCATGATCGACACCAACGTGCTGTTCCCCCACGAACTGCTGGAAGACATACCCTATGATTTGCGCAAGTTCTTCTCCGTCTCGTCCGACAAGGCGGCCAACCCTGCCAACCTGATGGGGGCCAGCAAGATGATCATGGAAGAGATGCTGCTTTGTCAGAGGCGGACGTTTTCCACCGCCCGTTTCGCGAACGTCGCGTTTTCCGACGGCAGTCTTCCTTACGGGCTGGTCCAAAGAATCCAGAAGCGGCAAGCCGTCTCCGCGCCCAAGGACGTCAAGAGATACTTCATGTCGCACCAGGAGGCGGGGCAGATATGCCTGCTCTCCTGCATGCTCGGTGAGAACGGCGATGTCTTCTTTCCCAAGCTCCAGCAACGTCTGAACGAAAGAACCTTTTCTGAAATCGCGGTCGGGCTGTTATCGCACCTGGGATACGACGCTGTCGAGTGCGCCTCGGAGAGCGAGGCCAAGGGTCGAGCGAACGAACTCATTCCGCAGGGCAAGTGGCCCTGCTATTTCTTCGAAACGGATACCACCGGAGAGAAATCCTTCGAGGAGTTCTATTCCGCCGACGAAGAAGTCGATGTTGCGAAGTACCGGAACATCGGCGTTATCAAACGTTCTGCGGACGGCGACCGCACCGCGCGACTTGAAGCCTTTATCGATTTCTTCAGGAAGGCCAAGCTCGATCGTCACGTCACCAAATCAGATTACGTCCGGGAGATGCAGAAAATCGTTCCCGGCCTCAATCATATCGAAAAAAGCAAGAACCTGGACCAGAAAATGTAACTGGGAGTGGTAGCATGTACCGGTTGGGTAAGCGAATAATCGATATCTGTGTTTCCGGAGGAGCTTTGGCGTTGCTCTTCCCGTTGTGGGTGGCGATTGTCATTATCCTGCGTTTGACTGGCGAGGGCGAAGTGTTCTTCCGGCAGAAACGTCTGGGACTCCACAACACCGAGTTCTTTGTCTGGAAGTTCGTCAGCATGTTGAGGAGCAGCCCGGCGGCCGGTACCATTACGGCCGCGAACGACCCCAGAATCCTGCCCTTCGGAAGGTTTCTAAGAAACACGAAGATCAACGAACTGCCCCAATTGATCAACGTCTTGGTGGGCGACATGTCGCTGGTAGGCCCGAGGCCATTGACCCGCGAGGCGTTCGATCTCTACCCCGACGAGCTGAAGTCCCAGGTGTACCGCACCAAGGTGGGGATCACTGGTATCGGATCGGTCGTGTTTCGGAACGAGGAACAGATTCTGGCAAACTCGAAACTCGGCTTCCGCCGCTGCTATCAAGACGAGATCATGCCGGTCAAAGGCGCCTTGGAAGTATGGTATCAAAGAAACGCTTCCTTAATAACGGATATCAAGATTATTCTCTTGACAATCGTCGCGATTATCAGACCGGACAACACGCTGCACACTGAATGGTTTAGGGACCTGCCTTTAGAGATTATGCCTCAGGAGAGAAGAAAGGCCGCGTAGAACGTGCAGCGAGCTTGAAGGGGGGAGTTCTCGGAAATTGGCGGAGCAACAAAGCGCGACGATTGGTGTTGACACCTGCCTTGTATGACGCATGACAGGACATCTCCGGGAAGGCGACCAAACGCACTAAAGTCTTTCCTGCAAAGACGTTAGGAA
>CAYYOX010000014.1:8380-26626 GCA_964473065.1 uncultured Planctomycetaceae bacterium
TGCCTTTGCGGCAGACTTTCTTTTCCGCTAAAATCGCCAAGCTTCAGCGGAGTACAAGGGATTATCCAAAGCACGGGATGCGCAAGGGATTACTTACCACCCCATTCGGTGGGGAAGAAGATCTGTGATGGAACCGTTTGACCAACCGATTTATGTTACGCGGCCCTTCATGCCGCCTTTGGAAGACTTCTGCGATGGTTTGAAGGAGATTTGGGACAACCAGTGGCTGACCAACGAAGGGCCTGTCTTGAAGCGATTTGCCAGGCAGTTGTCCAACTATTTCGAGACGGACAATGTGTGCCTGTTCAATAATGGCACCCTTGCCTTGCAGATCGGGCTACAGGGGATGGGTATCTCCGGCGAAGTCATCACGACTCCGTTCAGCTTTGTGGCAACCACGCACGCCCTATACTGGAACAAGATCCGGCCTGTTTTTGTCGACATCGAGCCGGAGTACTACACGCTGGACCCCGAAAAGGTAGAGGCGGCTATCACTCCTTGGACCAGCGCGATCCTCGCGGTCCACGTTTTCGGTCATCCCTGCAACCTGCATGCCTTGGCCGACATTGCTCGTCGTCACAACCTCAAGCTGATCTACGACGCGGCCCATGCGTTCGGCGTTACCATCGGCGGCAAGTCGATCGCTCACTTTGGCGATATGAGCATGTTCAGTTTCCATGCGACCAAGCTCTACCACTCGATTGAGGGCGGGCTGTTGATCTTTCCCGATTCGGGCCTGAAGCAAACCTTTGATTACCTCAAAAATTTCGGTTTTGAAAATGAAACGGAAGTCGTCATGCCCGGCACGAATGCCAAGATGAACGAATTTCAGGCATTGATGGGTTCTTTGGTTTTGGGGCATTTGGATTCGATCATCGAAAAGCGTCGCCGGATCGAGGAAGTCTATCGCCAGCGCTTGAAGGAGATTCCCGGCATTCACCTTCCCTCGCCCCTTCCGGTTGACGTGCGGCATAATCACGGTTACATGCCGGTCGAGATCGAGGAAGAGTCCTTCGGCATGAGTCGCGACGCGCTTTATCGAGTCCTCAAGGAATACAAAGTTTTCACGCGTCGATATTTCTATCCTCTGATCTGCGACTTTTCATGCTATCGGAACGTTGCGGTCAAGGATCCCTTAACCGAAGCTCGGCGAGTAGCGTCAAGGATGCTAATGCTTCCGATATATAGCGATCTTGCGCTGGACGATGTGCATAGGATTTGCGAGGTGCTTGGTGCGTGTTGTAGGGCAAAGGTCGCTGCGTAAGCACCTGGATAACCGGGAATCTGAAAGATCATGGCGTTTCAAGACATAAGCAAGAGCAAGATTATCGGGGGCATGTTCGGCTTGCCCGAATCTGTTGTTCCGAAGGAATCGACAGACACGTCGCAGTGGCTGTTTCTCAAGGAATCGAACCTGTTTCTGGCCAACGCGCGGTCGGGAATCAAGGTTCTGATTGATCTACTAGAGCCGGGCAACGTATGGATGCCTTCTTATCTTTGCCCCGCGATGCTTGATGCCGTAGATCAAAAGAAGACAACTCTCAGGTTCTACGAAGTTGATTACGATCTTCGAATTCCGTCCATCGATTGGGTGGAGAAGATTCAGCATAACGATATTGTGGTTCTGGTAGACTTTTTTGGATTCCCCCTGGACGCCAATATCTCGCGTTTGGCCAAGGAGCAGGGGGCATGGGTTCTGGAGGACGCGTGTCAAGCGTTGCTCTCGGAACACGTCGGTTTGCATTCGGATTTTGTCGTATTCAGTCCCAGGAAGTTCATCGGCGTTGCGGACGGGGGGGTTGTTGCGTCGACTTGCGATGTGACGCTTGGAGGTATCGAATTGAACTTGCCTCCCGCACGGTGGTGGCTAAAAGCATTGGAGGCGGCCATCGGCAGGCGCGAATTCGACCACTTGGGCGGAGGGCGTCGATGGTATGACCTATTTCAGGAAACCGAACAGGCAGCTCCATGTGCGGAGTATGCGATGAGTGATCTGTCAAGGAATCTTCTTCACATGGGTTTCGATTATTCGGAGATTGCCGAGCGTCGTCGTGACAACTACGCACTTCTTGCCGAGGAACTCTCGGCGTTGGCACTAATGCCAGTGCTTCCTAAGGGTGTTGTGCCCTTGGGCTTTCCCCTTATTCATCCACAGCGCAATTATCTTCGTGAATCGCTGTTTAGGCAAGGAGTATATCCCCCGATTCATTGGCCGATCCGTGGTCTTGTGCCCAACGAGTTTATTGCTTCGCACAGCTTGTCCGAACAGATTATGACCCTTCCCTGCGACCAGCGTTATTCTGAGGGTGACATGAAACGTATGGCACGTTTCATAGATAATGCACGGCAAGAGATTCCGGAGTGCGCAACCGCATGAAGACCATAGCTTGTATGCAGCCATACATATTTCCGTATATCGGGTATTTTCAGCTCTTTGCGGCTGCGGATGTATTCATCTACCATGATGACATTCAGTACATAAAAGGCGGGTGGATCAACCGCAACAGGATTCTGTGTCAAGGACAACCCATTTACTTCACATTGCCAGTCACGAAAGGGTCTGCTTCCTCGCTGATCATGGAGCGTGTCTTCGCTGATAATCGCTCGAAGGCGTTCGCAAAAGTCCTTTCGCAAATACGACAGAACTACCTTCGAGCACCACAGTTTAGCCAGGTGTATCCACTGCTCGAGGAGCTTTTCGAGACAGACGAGGAAAGTGTATCGAGATTCGCGCAGTGCTCCAATCGCAGGATACTTGATTACCTTGGAATAGAAGTTGAGACGAAGCGTTCTTCCGAGTTGGAGTTCGACAAAGCGTTGACAGGGCAAGATCGGGTTATCGCGTTGGTGAAGTCGCTGGGTGGTCGAGCCTATGTTAACGCGATCGGCGGACTGGAACTCTACGATTCTGAAAGTTTCGCGGCCAGTGATATTGAACTGAGGTTTCTGAAGAGTCAAAGCGAGCCGTACGCCCAACTCACCGGTGAATTCATCCCCGGCCTGTCTATTATCGACCACCTCATGTTCTGCCCTGTGGAAGAGATTAGAGAACAACTCCATCAGTTCGAGTTGATTCGAAGGGAAGAGGGACAGTGTTCGCCTCCTGATGCGGGCTTTCAAGGCGCTCGGGAATCCAACGAACCAATTGATTCAAGAGGGGAGATGCCGCATTATGACGCGCACCAAGGCTAACCCCGCCTCTTCTTTAGATGGAGAAACACGTTCAACAGGCTCTTCGTCCAACGAGAAGCTTGACGCGTTGCTCGCGGAGTTGAAAGACTTGTTGTCTCCGATGCAAGAGGCCGTGAACTATCGTTTCGAGTCGCCACGTCATCCGGTTGCCCTTATTATCGGTCCTCCAAGAAGTGGTTCGACGGTGTTTCTCCAGTTTCTTGCTGCGACAGGCGCCTTCGCCTATCCCACCAACATGTTGACGCGTTTCGCCTATGCTCCCTACGTAGGTGCACTGATCCAGAAAATGCTCTTCGACAAGGAGTATGACTTTCAGGGTGAATTTGGCGATATTCAAAGCGGCCTGAATTATCATTCTGATTTGGGAAAGAGTCAGGGGCCTCTTGCCACTAGCGAGTTCTATCATTTCTGGCGATGTTACGTACCGGGCTACTTTCCCAAACCATTCACTCGTGATGAACTGGGCACAATCGACCACGTAGAGTTGTCGAAAGCATTGGCTTCCATCGAGTCCGCGTTTGAAAAACCTTTTGTAGCCAAAGGCATGTTGCTCCAGTTCAACTTGCAGTGGTTCTTTGAAAAGATGCCTTTTGTTTTCTTTATCAGGTTGACTAGAGATCCCCTTTTTGTCACCCAGTCGCTGATAGAATCTCGGGAGCGGTACTATGGTTGTCGTGAGACGTGGTGGTCGACCCAGCCAAAGGAATATGACGGCTTAAGAGACTTGGATGTCTATCATCAGATCGCCGGACAAGTGTTCTATACTGAGCGTGCCATTGACGAAGGATTGAAAGAGATTCCGGAGAAGAATCAGCTGCATGTGCGGTATGAGGAGTTTTGCGAGAGTCCCGCCGATGTGTTTGCTGTGTTGGCTGAGAAGTACCGTGTCTTGGGATACGAGTTGAGGTCGGAGAGCAACGCCCCCTCGACGTTTGAATGTGGCAATACGATTCGTCTGCCCGGCAGGGATATTGAGGGCCTTGAATCCGCATATAGGGATTTCGCTTCCGGAAGATTCAGTCTCGAAGGCGAATTGTCGGGCGGTGGGTAGCTAAAGTACTCGGGATCGTTGTGTTCCCGATTGACGGCGGGGTGGAAGACTACACGTGGCTTATTGTTGGATTTCTTTAGCCAGTCCAAGACGATCTTATCGGGAGTAGATAACTCAAAGGGAATAGTGATATGACGAAGTTGAAGCAGCCCGTGTTCTTGATTTGTGGCGAACGATCCGGCTCGAATCTTATCAGGGCTATCATGAACTCGCACTCCGCCTTTTTCGCCCCGATGCCGTTGCATTTGATGCGATTGCTGTGGGCCAAGGTGGATGCCTACGGCGATCTGTCGAAGGATGAAAACTGGGATGCGCTAATACGGCACACGTGTATGATTCTCAGAGATCAAGTCGGGACTATTGGGAAAAGAAGCCACGAGGAAGACATCCGGGAGAACGTTTCGGAAAGATCTTTCGAAGATATCTTCAATTATGTCTACTTGTCGGCGATGCAAGAAACCACGAAGAAGCGACTGTTTTTGAAGGAACTCTATGTTCATCAGTTCCTGCCGCTTATTCTGGCTCATTATCCAGATGCAAAGTTCGTCTACCAGGTGCGCGACCCTCGGGATGTGGTCCTCTCTATGATGAAACTGCCGTTGCAGGGGGGGCTGCTATGGGCAAGTCACGTGCTGCGGGAAGAGCAAGAGGGGTTCTTGAATGCGTATCACACGCTGACTGCCGATCGTGTGTTTGTGCAACGCTACGAGGACCTTCTTGAACGGCCGGAAGACGTCTTGAAGAGTCTTTGCGAGTTCCTCGAGGTTGAGTTCGAAGAGCAGATGCTGGAGTTTCACAAGACGAAAGAATCAAAGGACAGCTCAGGGAAATCCGTGGCATGGAAGAACTTGGCCCAACCGCTAATGACGAACAACCACGGGAAATACCGCAATGCATTGACCCGATTGGAGATTAGTTTGATTGAGGCTTATGGCGAGCGAGTACTGGAAGCTTTCGAGTACGAACGTGATGTGTCCGCATTGAGCAGCAGGGGAAAACTAATCTATCGGCTTTCACGGTTTGGCCGTGCGAGAAATCAGTTTGACAAACTATTCAAGAAGAAACAATTGGCGTTGACCGAAGAGGAGCGGTTGCAACGGGAGAAACTGGCAGCAACGCTTCAAACCATCCGCAATGAGAGAAGCCGCCTCGATACCTGTGTGCGAAGAACTTACTAGCGCGATCACGAGTTACAGTTCAGAGCAATTGACTTGCGAGGATTTGCGTACGCCTCAAGTGGCCTTTGGCTGCTCGCGTTTTCGTCGTGATTCTACCGCCAACCCTCGGCCTATTATGAATATGAGCTGCACAATGCAGCCATTCTGAACTATGCCAGACCAACTAAAAATCAAAACACTGCGTGCTCTATTCTGGAGTTGTCTCGAGCGGGCAGGCCAGCAGGGTATCCAGTTTGTGGTCATGATTATTCTGGCCAGACTGCTATTGCCCGAAGACTTTGGGTTGATCGCAATGTTGGCGATCTTCATGGCGATTGCTCAGTCGTTCATGGACAGTGGCTTCGGGCAGGCGCTGATTCAAAAGCAGGACACAACCCACGTTGAGGAATGTTCGATATTCTATTTCAACATTCTTGTTGGAGGTTTGGCCGCCGCTCTGTTGTGTTTGGCCGCTCCCTGGATCGCATCTTTTTACGACCAGCCGCTCCTGACTCCGCTGACACGCGCCTTGTCTTTGAACCTAGTGATCAATTCCTTTGGTGTGATACAGATCAGTGTGCTTACAAAACGCATTGACTTCAAGACACAGATGAAAGTGGGCGTGATAGCAGCGATCCTTTCGGGAACGATTGGCGTGAGCATGGCCTTCGGGGGTTTCGGCATTTGGAGCCTGATTGCTTTATCCCTCAGTAGTAGCCTTTTCCGCACGCTTCTCTTGTGGTTCTTCAACACTTGGCGTCCATCACTGATCTTCAGCGTTGGGGCACTGCGAGAGATGTTTGGTTTCAGTTCGCGTCTTCTTGCTTCTGGACTGATCGGCGCCATTTTCGACAATATCTACCTGATTGTAATCGGGAAGATGTTCCCGGCGGCGGAATTGGGCTTCTACTCGCGCGCGAAAGGATTTCAACGGCTTCCTGTCGACAACATATCCGACGCTGCGGGGCGTGTCGCTTTCCCTGTGTTTTCCTCGGTGCAAGACGACAAGGCCCGCTTGAAACGCGGCGTGCACAAGGCGCTCACCACTTTGGCAATGGTAAACTTTCCCATGATGATCGGACTCGCGGTTGTGGCTAAGCCGCTGGTTGTTTTGTTGCTGACTGAGAAATGGCTGCCCTGTGTCCCTTACCTTCAGTTGCTTTGCGTGGCCGGAATGCTGAGGCCACTCGTTATAGTCAACCTTAATGTCCTCAAGGCCCAAGGTCGCTCGGATCTCAATCTCCGGATCACTCTATTCAAGAACATCCTGAAAGCGGCCGTTTTAGCTATCACATGGAGTTGGGGGATCGAAGTAATACTGTTGGGGCAAGTTGCTGTGTCGCTAGTGTGTTATCTTGTGAATACCCATTACACCGGCATCCTGATTAATTACTCAGCTAGGGAGCAGATTCGCGACTTCTCTCCCTATCTGGGAGTGGCTGGAATCATGGGCGTCTGTGTTTATACTCTGCAGTACGTTTTGCCGGCAAATCTCGTGGTCCTGCTGACGCTACAGGTTCTAGCAGGCGCGACACTGTTCACGGTTTTGGTTACCGCCTTGCGGCTGCCAGCTTTCATGGAAATCTGGGAGACCCATGCAAGCATTGTGTTTCCTTATGCTCAGGCCAGCCTTCCATACAGGGTATCCCGCAGAATTCAGGGGTTCATTCTGAGGAGGAACGAGTGACTCTCTTAACTCGTAAGACTGAAACCAGCGCAGGAAAGGCCACTTTATTGAAACATCTGGCTCACAGGCCACATAATGAACGCTTGCACGCAATGGTTGATTAGTAGAGGTGCTACCTGCCCAGGTATCCCTGCGTGAGGTGCCCAGAACAAGAGGAATCGTTTATGAATACACAGATCACAAACCTCGTGAGACCCGTGCTGCGCACGCTCAAGTCCGCCGGAAGGCAAAAGATATTCTGTATTGGCCGCAACAAGACAGGCACGACTTCTGTAGCCGCCGCGTTGCGTGAAGCCGGAATCATCGTCGCGCAGCAGGAGCCAGCGGCTCGCTTGGTGCAGGATTGGGCTCGAAGAGACTTCCGACGGCTTATTAGGTTTTGCCGCACGGCTCAGGCCTTTCAGGATTTTCCGTTCAGTCTTCCCTACACTTTTCAGGCATTGGATGCCCATTTCCCCGAAAGCAAGTTTATCTTGACCGTACGGGATAGCCCGGAACAGTGGTATTCGTCACTGACCAACTCTCACGCAAAACTATTCGGCCATGGGCGGATTCCAACACATGAAGATTTGGCTGATGCTGAATACATATACAAGGGAAGGGTGTTGGAGGTGAATCAATTGGTTTTCCAGACACCCAAAGATGACCTTTACAACAAGGATCTGCTCATTACCCATTATAACTTCCACTGCAAGTGTGTGATGGACTATTTTGCACATCGCCCCGGCGACCTATTGGTGGTCAACGTGGCGAAGGAGGGAGATTATGCTCGATTCTGTGAGTTTATTGGTATCAAATGCGAGAAAGAGCAGTTTCCTTGGGAGAACAAGACCGCCGATGCTTCTGTACAAACGTCGCTCAATTGAAAAGTGCCAAATAAGGGAAAGAGTCCTGTGGTAGAACAAACAGGAATTCCAGTTTGCAATGTCGATGATATTCCCAGTCGGGAGATTAGTGATCCGGCAGTGTTGTCCAAGACGCCATTGGTCAGCATAAAAATGATCACTTACAATCACGAGCAATACATAGCCCAAGCAATAGAAGGCGTACTACTGCAAGAGACCGAGTTCCCGATTGAACTGGTCATCGGCGAAGACTGTTCGACCGACCGCACGCGTGAAATCATACTGGAGTACCAAAAGCAACATCCCGACGTTATTCGCGTCATCACATCCGAGCACAATGTTGGCATGAAACGCAACAACTGGCGCACCATAGGAGCATGTCGAGGTGCATACATGGCATTCTGTGAAGGCGACGATTATTGGACAGACCGAAATAAGCTGCAAAAACAGGTGGAGTGGCTGGAGGCTAACAGGGACTGTTCTGCCGTCTTTCATGCCGCCAAGGCATGTTATGGCGATCAGCCGGGGAAAACATCCGCGGGCAGGGCAATGAAGCCGCGAAGCAAACGGACATTCGCAACAAAAGACGTTATTCTTGATGTAGCGTTCAATTTCATAACAGCATCCCTAACGTTTCGCTCCGAGCACATGCGTGATTTGCCCGAGTTCTATCACAAATCGCTGGTTGGCGATTTCCCGTTAATGTTGATCTTGTCCGTTAGAGGAAGTATCGGATATAGTGACGAGTTGATGTGCGTTCACCGGGTGGGCACGCCAGCTTCCTGGACAATGGACATGCGTCGCGGCAGGACGAAACGGATGGAACACTATGTGAACACGTTGTTTGTTATGAATGAATTCAACTCGTGGACTAAACGCAAGTATTCCCTATGTATCTGGTTTGTCAAAACACGGTTCATAATCAATAGGTCCCGGGTTGAGTTGAAATCTTTCATCAAATCGTGTACACGCATGTTTTAGAAGTCAGTTGTCTCTTACGGAACGGCGTGTCCTTCTTAAGACATTCACCGCACTCAACACCTCTGCAGTTCAATGACAGATGAAAAGGGAATCGCAAAGAAAGCCCCCCCCTTGCTGGCTGCCCAGGCATCGCCGTCCACCCGACTGGTTAAGCATTAGACCGCATCCTGAATATCATAGGATTGTGAGAAATTGACAAGGCAAGCCGCAGTCACAAAGCAAGAATGAGGCATGCTCGCTTGAATCCCGCTGACCGAAACGGCCAGTGTGAGAGTGTGCCTCAATTACTCTTGGTAGTCCTGGAAGGAAGGCGTGAGATGGCTAAGCCTGTTTTCGTCATTGGCAAGAATCGTTCGGGGACAAAGTGGCTTTCCAACATCATTGGAAGCCATCCCGAGGTGGCTGCGGTGCAGGGAGAAGAGTTTACCGGAATACTCGAATCGAATCTGTTCTTTCAATTCCCGGAAGTCTTTGGCGACCTTCGCGATAGTGAAAACTACTGTGCCATGGCCGCCTGTTTTTCCCGAACCAGTTTTTTTGAGTGTACGGGGCTCGACGAGAGAATTCTGTTTGCGAAAAACTTCGAGGACTACCACGAGTTCTTTCGGCACATCATGGAGGCCTATGCGGCAAAAGAGAATAAGCCACACTGGTTGCAGAAGGCCAATCCTCTGGTTCTTCCTCAACTCTACGCAGCCTTTCCTGACGCGCGGTTTGTCATAACAAGCAGAGGTATAACGGACAGCATTCGTTCAAACATTGTGCTGGCGAAACGAAATGGCGTTAAGAGAGCGTCCATTTTCGGCGAAATGGCTTTGTATTATCTTGGCGAGAAGATATCCGATCAATTCAGAGGAAAGTCGAATGTGATGTTTGTCACGTTTGAAGATCTCAAGAGAGACCGGGAAACCGTAACAAAGAGGGTTTGCGAATTCCTTTGCCTGGATTTCGACGATCGGATGCTGGAAGATGTTTATGGGAAGAATACGAGCTTCAAGAGCGTAGCCGGCGGGGCCAGCGCCATGTCTCGAACCGAGCAGCGGTGCATATCCCTGCTCGGACCGCTAGTCTGCCTGACCCCGGTTAGACTGCTAAAGGCGTTCAGACGGATGTTCGGCCGCAATCGAAATCCAAATCGAAGCAAGTTCATACAGGCTAGTTTCTTAACGCTTAGAAAACGGTACGGGTGGTCGGGTGAAGACTGAGTAACGTGTTCTTTGGGGGGCAAAGGCGTGTATCAACAAGACCCTCTGTGCCAACATGAGTGAGACAATTGCCTACGGGAAGCTAGGAAGGGAAACGTAATGTTCGAAACGGAGGTCAAGAAAGGAGAGCGTTTTGAATTTGGCAAGAATTGGCAAAGCTTTCTTTCTACACTTACAGATGAAAAAATCGCTGTGGCCGTAGAGTCCATAAGGGAAATGCTACAGATTGACGATCTGGGCGGCAAGAACGTTCTGGACATTGGTTCCGGAAGCGGGTTGTTTTCATTGGCTTTCCGGAAGCTGGGAGCGGAGGTGCATTCTTTTGACTATGACCCGAACTCAGTAGGATGCACCAATGACCTGAGATCGAGGTTTTTTCCGGACGATCCTCAGTGGGTGGTCGAGCGGGCCTCTGTCCTGGATAAAGATTTCATGGAAGGCCTGGGGCAATTTGATATCGTTTACTCTTGGGGTGTTCTGCACCACACGGGTGACATGTGGGCGGCGATGGATTACGCTGCTTCTCGAGTGAAGGATAACGGCATTCTTTTTGTATCGATATATAATGATCAGGGAAGGGCCTCGAAGTTCTGGTATCAGGTGAAAAAGCTGTATTGCTCGGGGATTGCTGGGAGATGGACGGTTAGTTCCATATTCATTCCCTTTTTCTTTTCGAGAGTTTTGACAACAAGTATTATTACTCGGAAGAATCGATTTGCCGGCTACAAAAAGAGTCGAGGCATGTCGATTACTCACGATTGGTATGACTGGCTGGGTGGGTTCCCGTTTGAGGTTGCAAAGCCTGAGGAATTATTCCATTTCTGTCGCGAGAGAGGTTTTAGTTTGAGGAACCTAAAGACTGCGAACAGTAGGGGAATAAACCAACTCGTTTTCCTCAAAGAATAGGGCTGGTGTGCCCTCGCGGTGGTCGACACAAGAGGCTAGCTTAGTCATTTGCCTACCCTGGAGACAAGAGGTTAGTTGTGTGCGGGATTTGCGGAAAAGTATCGTTTGATGGCGAGGCGCCCGCGCCTGACTTGATAAGGACGATGTGCAAAACTCTTGCGCATCGCGGCCCTGATGACGTGGGGGTCTACACGGCGCCGCACATAGGTTTGGGGCAGCGGAGACTTACCGTTATCGATCTGGACCCCAGCGCCTGCCCTCCCTTGAGCAACGAAGACGGTACGGTTTGGCTGGCTTTCAACGGTGAGATATACAACTTTAGAGAACTGCGCAAAAGCCTGCAGGAAATGGGCCACAAGTTCAAGACGAATTCCGATACGGAATCGATTGTTCATCTCTATGAAGAAGAAGGCGTTGAGTGCCTAAAGAAGTTGCGGGGAATGTTTGCCTTTGCCCTCTGGGACGAAAACCGAAAGACGCTGTTTTGCGCCCGCGACCGATTGGGGCAGAAGCCCTTCTGCTACACAGTGACGGGCGATTCGTTTGTGTTCGGTTCTGAGATCAAGGCCATTACGGCCGATCCGAATGTCTCGGTTGCCCCGAATTACCATGCCATTGATCAATATCTGACCTACCAATATGTCCCAAGCCCACTTACTGCTTTTGATGGCATCCGTCGACTCGGTCCCGGTGAGTACCTGACCTGCGACCTTCAGGGCAACGTGAAGACGCAGACTTACTGGGAACCGCGGGTTGCCGAGCAAACAAACGCATCAAGGGAGGAAATCGAATCCGAACTTGTGCGGCGTCTGAGAGAGTCGGTTGCGATGCGGATGGTGTCCGACGTGCCCTTGGGCGCTTTCCTCAGCGGTGGCATTGATTCGGCAACCATCGTGGCACTGATGGCCCAAGAGAGTTCACGGCCCGTAAAAACGTTCTCGATCGGTTTTGAAGACGAGGCCTTTAATGAGTTGCCCTATGCGCGTTTGCAGGCCCAACGCTACGGAACCGATCACCACGAACTGATCGTCAAGCCGGACGCGGCCGAACTGTTGCCGCTCTTGGTACGACATTACAATGAACCCTTTGCCGATTCTTCGGCGCTGCCAACTTACTATGTGTCGCAGATGACGCGCCAGCATGTAACCGTCGCGTTAAGCGGAGACGGCGGAGATGAGTCGTTTGCCGGTTATCGCATTTATGGGCAAATGCTTAATTGGAAGAGATGTGACGCCCTTCCTCTCTCGTTAAGAAAACCGATTGCAGAGGGTGGACGGGGATTGCTTAGCGCATTTCCTCATAGCAACACGGCGGCCCGCCTCCGTCGCGGGCTGGGGATGCTCGGGGCCGACAGCGTAAAAGCTCGCTTCCTACAGCATCGTGCGATCTTAAAACCCGAGGAAAAGCGACTCGCCTATACGCCTCGCTTCAGAAGCCTGCTCGCAGAGCCCCCTGTACCGCAAGATGCTCAATCGCTTTTTCCCTGGGAAGCGAATTGCGACGACCTAGGCTGGATGATGCGGCACGATCAGAACTTCTATCTGCCCGACTGCCTGATGGTGAAGAGCGATATTGCTTCGATGGCGAACAGTTTGGAAGTGCGGTGTCCTTTCCTGGATCACGAATTGGTCGAATTCGCCGCAACAATTCCTTCACATTTCAAGCATAATGGCACGGGTGGAAAAAAGATCCTCAAGAGCGCTGTCAAACATTTGCTGCCGCCGGAGATAATGAACAAGCCAAAAACGGGTTTCGCAATACCGGTCGATCGGTGGTTTCGCACTGACCTTGCGCCAATGCTGCAAGAAACGCTACTGGATGACAAATCCGCACGTCGCGGTTTGATCGAGCAGGGTTTGCTCAAAAAGATGGTAACGGAACACATTGATGGGCGGCGAAGCTGGTCCAACCGGCTTTGGGCCTTTCTGTTTCTGGAATTGTGGTTTCGGGAATTCATGGATTGAAGCGAATATGTTTGTGCCCTACCTAACTCGACCGTTTCCAGTTGGCGGACACCTCGGCATTGTCTGCATTGAAGGCGCCGGAGATGGATTGCTAAAGATGAATCCTGACCGCGGCGTGCGCGGAGAGAATGCAATGGTTGGAGAAGCCAAATGATCGATAAGCTGTTCTTTGTCGTTCTCGTTCTGAATGCAACGGGGCTTTTTTCCTTTGTCGCACCACAACTCGGCGTGTCGATCGGCCAAGTAAGTCTCGGGCTGCTTATGCTGAATGTGTTTTACCTCGTAGTCAAATCGAAGCACACAACGCCGCTTCTCTTCCGAGGCGAGAGTGTGAGATGGTTGCTTGTCCTGGTCTTGTGGCCGCTATCCACCGTTGCGTACGCACCTTCAATTGAAATCCGCATGATCGGCCTGCTTCTGTATCACTTCTCCATCTTCTTTGGCGCCGTGGTTTACACGATCGCCAACGGATTGCCTGCTATGTATCGCGTGCTCTCTGTCAGCCTGATCATTACTATAATAGGGTTGGTGCTGAGTATGCTCATGCCGGGATACTTCGAGGCGGTTGCCGCTCTCGGCAGACACAAGACGGACTATATGGGACGTGCGTTCGGTTTCTCGATGCAGCCAAACAGTCTTGCTGTAAGTATAGGCTTTCTGTTCCTCGCGTGGTTTGCATTATGGAAGGGAAAGAACGCCATGCTCGAGGTGGGGGCCATTCTGGCATTCCTGCTGGTGATGCTCCTGACGGGATCCCGGACCGGGATGCTCGTGGGAGCATTGACTGTTACACTTCATTTGGCGTACCAGTGGAGAATGTGGTTGAAAGGAAAGTCGAACTTTCGGTATCCCCATTTGAAAACCCTGGCTCTAAGTATTTGCATAATCGGTGGAGTGGTTGGAACAAGGGTTCATCTTGGTTCTCTGGGGGAAAATGCGGGCCGCAGTGAAGGCGATCTGATCGACCGTATGGACGCCCTATTGAGAGGGAGACTAAGCTTTCGTGGCAATGTCATGGATGATGTGAGCGTTCAGGAACGCTTCGGCGCTCAGGAGGCATATTGGTCGCTGATCGCGGAAAGGCCCGTGCTAGGGCATGGGTTCGGATCGGACGCCTACTACCGAGAGAACGGCTTCATCTCCACGTCGGCGCACAGTGACGCGCTTACCTGTGCAATGGAGTATGGCGCTCTATATCCATTCGTTTTTGGCCTGATGGTGTTTCAACTGTACAGGAACCACAACCGTCGCGATATGGAAGGAGTCTTGCGAACCAATTCCATCTGTCAAATTGTCGCAGTTATTATGTTTTTGTTCACCATCGCTGGCGGCCTTGCATTCAATCGCACCTTCTATGTAGTATTGGGAGGGATCTTTGCCGCGATCTGTTTTCCCCGGTATGTCTTTAGTTGTGACGAGAACACAGGCCGAATCTGTGCTTGGATGACTCGTCATGAAATAGCGAAACGCTATACCCAAAGGCGGATAGGACGGAAAACGTTGCGGCCGTTAGCACCGGCCCAGCGCGAGTTGGCTCAAAGGAGAGGATGACGCGGATGAGAATACTTCAGGTTCTTCCATCGTTAGCCGCCGGAGGAGCCGAGGGCTTTGTCACCAATCTCGCTGTGAGTTTGGCTGGGTTAGGCGCCGAGGTTGTCGTTTATGTGCTTGCGGGCGCGCGAGGTGAGCGAGGGCAGGTGCTGTTGACGCGATTGCGCAACGCGGACATCAAGGTAATCGGTGCGCAAGAGCGTAAGCCCGCATCTCTGAGGAACCTGATGCAATTGACACGTCTTATTCGATCTTGGAGACCGGATATCGTGCAGGCAAACCTGTACCCCACAGAAGTCGCCTGTGCTGGTGCGAGAGTTCTGACAACCGGCGGCAAGACGTGTTACGTGCGCCGATTGGCAAATACACATTTTGTGGGCTATAGGTCACCCACTATCGTCAGAATGATGGACCGATTCTTTCCACAGACGATTGCCTGTTCTCCCTCGGCGGCCAATGCGTACCGCGATTTCATGCGCGACAATCAGCGAAGCGAGATCGTCACCGTGTCCAACGGGGGGCTTCTGCTCGATGCGGTTCCTGATGCGAGAGAGAAACTGCTTGCCCGACGGGATCTTGGCATTCCTGAGCAGGCGTTTGTGATTACTCACATCGGCAGGATGTTTGGCGGCGATCGCTCGAATTCACCTTTGGCAAGTGGACAAAAGGCCCATGATGTGCTCCTTCAGGCTTTTGCGATAGCCTTTGCGGATGTTCCAGACTGCGTGCTCGCTCTGGTCGGAGATGGGCCGTTGCTCTCCGAAGCGCGAGCCTTAGCGCGAGGTTTGGGCGTTGAGAAGCAGGTGCGCTTTCTGGGGCCGCAACCCGAACCATGGCCTGCGCTTAAGGCAGCCGATATGTTCTGCTTCCCCTCGCGATATGAAGGACTGCCCAACGTGTTGCCCGAGGCCGCCTCGTGTGGCTTACCCGTTGTAGCCTCCGACATCCCGGAAATCAGCAGCCTCTCGCCTGGCAATGCGTGGTTGTTGAAACCGGTAGACAATGTTGATGCTTTTGCCAAGGGTATGGTCAGTGTTCGAGACGGGCTGGAGCTGTTTCGCCAGCGGGCACACGAAGCAGCGCAAGTGTTCAGGGAAAAGTTCTCCATGACTGCCTGCGCCAAACAATACGTGCACGCTTATGAATCCGTGCTCAAGCGGAGCATGGAAACAGAAAGTACGTAAGTCGGTTAATGAAAGATATGCTCACCGAAGCAGCGGGTGTTATCGGATGCCAAACGGGCAAGAGACTGCGCGAGTGAGGAGTCTCTTGCTTCGCCAGATCCCGCTTGCGTGCCGAATCCGTTGAAACAAAACAGCATCTCGACTACTACAAAATGGGCAGATGAATCGTAAGTCTAAGAAACGCCCCCTGAATATCATTGTCCATGGTCACATAGGACGGGGCAACGTCGGCGACGAAGCAATGCTCGAGGTCATTGTCAGACTATTGCGAGACAGGTTTCCCGATAGCCAGTTGTTTCTCGCTTACGGGGCCGACACGCATCCCAAAACCATACAAGAAGAAGTCAATTACTTTCCACGCACGGCAACTGCCATTGTCAAGAAACTGTTCCGAAGCGATCTCTTTGTTATCGCAGGAGGCACCCACTTGACACAGTTTGGAGATAATAAGGCGGCCAAATTGGCCGGAATTATGCGGCAGATCTTCCTCATACTGGTGGCAAGAGTGTTTGCCAACAAAGTCTTGATGTTGTCGGTCGGCATTGGACCGCTCGAATCGCACAGTTCAAAACATTCTGTCGTCCTTGCACTGAATATGGTTCATTTTATCTCCGTGCGAGACGCTTCATCACGATCCATGTTGACCACGCTGAACTATCGCGGGCCATGTACTCAGTGCTCTGATGCAGCCTTTTTCGTCCCTCTTCCAAAGGCTATGATCAAGAATAGAAACAAACTCGGTATTTCAGTCCTTCCCTATTATACCTCCCACATGAGAGACCCCGACACAGATGGTGAGCTGGTCGACGCGTTTGTAGAGGCCATACGTGGCTGGCTCGGGATCTTCCCCGACGGGGAAGTCTGTCTGTTGCCAATTTGTTCCCAGGTCAGCGATTCCTCCGACACAGTAATGACTGACCGGATTGCCAAAGTATTCTCTGGCGATTCGAGAATCCGTAACGTGCCCCTGCAAGGAAGCCCCCATGCACTCCTGCAGTGCATGACAGACATGACTCATTTCATAGGAATGCGATACCATGCACTGCTATTTGCACATAGGTTTGCATTGCCGACGCTGAACATTGCCTATCATGACAAAACGCGGGGCCTTGCAAACGAAATCGCAATTCCCAAAAAGTCCATCGTCAGCGTTGAAGACGTTTTGGACGGAGGGCTTGCACGCTCAATGCCGGAGTTCTGCATTGAACCTTCATGTTTTGTGGCTCGAAGGGCTAGCCCACAGTTTCCAGAGAAAGATATTTTGCCCGAGGACATCACGGAACTGCTGGGGATGAAACCATGAGGATTCTGGAGATTATTCTAGACAATCGACTTGGAGGTATTTCTCAAAGAGCACTCGTCGTGGCCGACGCCATGAAAAGAAGAGGTGTCGAGACCTGCTTTGTGCTGCCCAAGGAACGTGGTAATGTCAATGCCATTGCTCATGAGCGCGGGATTCGTGTTGACCAAATAACTATGCCGCGTCCAAATCCTCGAAAGCCGCTACGCAATCTATTGTGGCTGCTTATGCTTCCCGTTAATACGCTGCAAATACGCGCAATTGTTCACCAGAACGACATTGACATAATTCACGTTAACGGTCTGATAAACCTGCCGGGCCTGTTCGCCGCAAAACTATGCCGGATACCGATCGTTTGGCACCTTGCCGGCATGGAAGTATATCCCCGATGGCTCGTCTGTTTATTCAGGCCAGCTCTCAAGAAAGCAACGGTCATAATCTGTATCGCTGAAAAAGTCAAAGACTACTTCCTGGGACAAGACTGTGAAGAATATAACTATCGGATTATCTTTGAACCCGTAGACATTGTAAAACTAATCGATACAGAAACACACACGCACTCTCGGTCTATCCGGAATGAGTTGGGGATTAACAAAGATGCATTCCTCGTTACAACCGTAGCAAACATCTCGCCAATAAAAGGTATCATATACGCAATTGAAGCTGTTGGCAGCCTTGCCAAGACACACAGAGAATTACACTATTTGGTAGTCGGAGAGATACTGAGTTCGCAAAATACCTATTTCACCAAGCTGAAAAACGCCGTCGAACTCCATGGATTGCAGGAAAAGATTACATTTGCAGGAAGACGATCTGATATTGGACATGTGTTGAAAGAAACCAACGCGTTTCTCCTCCCCTCTTTGTGCGAAGGAACTCCAATCTCAATACTAGAGGCCATGGCCTTGAAAGTCCCCGTGATTGCATCCAGCGTAGGTGGAATTACCGAGCAAATAGAAAACGGCGTAACCGGGATTCTGGTCGAACCAAAAGCGCCGAACGAACTGGCAGCAGCCGTTAGACGAGTAATGGAGGATCCAGCCTTCGCCAACACCGCCGCAAACAAAGCATACGAGGTTGTTCAGAGTAAGTTTTCACTGACACACTTCCTTGATGCCTTTCAGAACCTTCTTGGTGAACTCGTTGCAGAACATGGTTAGGCAACTCGCAGGAAATAACATACCGACAGCCGGTGATCCGGAAAAAAGTGACAGGCGCCTTTT